>CAYHYP010000018.1:0-11135 GCA_964360925.1 uncultured Gammaproteobacteria bacterium
AGTTGTTAAACTCTATCAGAACCAAACTGTAGCATAAGTCTTGTTACCGTAAGGAGGTTTTTTAAACCAAAAGCGTCTATCTATTCAAATAAGTAATTGTTAGTTGTAGAACTGTGGCAAATAAAACCCACAATAAATATGGAATTTGGATAAAAGTTATCCATTTAACAAAAGGATAAATTGAAACCATTGCCCAAATTAAGGTAATCAAAACAAGAATGATATCAATGGTCGCCAAATAATTATTTTTAAGACCAAATTGCACAGGGGTAAACGCAAAATTAAAGACCAAATTAAGAATAAAGGGCAAGACAATAATAAACGGGATTTGTTTTTGAGCAAAAAGTAAAAATATTTTTCCAAAAGAAACAGCGATCAATATATACAAAAATGTCCACACGGGACCAAAAACAGAAGAAGGTGGTGACCATGATGGTTTGATAAGTTGCGAGTACCAATTGAATGTGTTCATTTTAATTTTATTATTTTGAGTTTACTCTTTACTGTTTTTCATTTCAAGAAATTCTTTTAACATTACCTTTAATGTGGTTTTTCCTTTTGTAGTTTTAAAATATTCTTCTCTTCTTTTGGCATCTTTTTCATTGCGGTAAGCTTCGTAGAATATTAATTCATAGGGAATATAGGGTTTGGTGGAAAATTCGGAACCGGAATTGTGTTCAAAAAATCGGCGTTTTAAATCATGAGTAAAACTAACATAAAGGTAATCTTTTTTGGAGAGACTGCGAAGCACATAAACGTAATAAAAAGTCATAAGGTTGTGACGCACCATTCGGCGCATCACTCCCTTACTATAATTATAGCATGGGGTTTCGATTTCCTATTTCCTATTCCGCTATATTGCAGCCCCGGATGGAACACATTCGAGCTTCTTACACTCAAAGTGTATAATTTGCCAAACTAAGAAAATGGCGTGTTCTCTAAAGTAAAATTTCAGTATAATCGCTTTAATATCACTTATGAAAATCATTATCACTGCAGACCTGCATTATGGTGTGGGTAATAACCCAAAAATAGTTGCAAGCTTTGCCAAGAGAATTATAAGGACAAGGGCCGATGTTCTTATTCTGGTTGGTGATACTTTTGCTTTTGATACACAATTGCTTGTTGAATGTCTACAGCTTTTTGTTCCATTTAAAGGTGATAAACTTTTTGTGGCGGGAAACCATGACTTGTGGACACGGGGAACGGACTCGCTAAAAATTTATGAAAAAACATTGCCTAGAATTACCAAACAGTGCGGTTTTCATTCACTTGACGAAAAACCATTTATAAAAGGAAAAGTTGGTTTTGTAGGAAATATCGGCTGGTATGATTATTCATTCAAAGATAAAAATAGGCCAATACCTCCGCAGTATTATTCAAGTAAACAGTGGCCGGGTGTGGTGTCTTGGAATGATGGTCTCTATGTCCACTTAGGAATGAGTGATAATGCTTTTACTCAAAGAGTCAACCGCAAACTCAAGCGGCATCTTGCCTTGATAAGTAAACAGGTAAATACTATTATTTGCGCTGTTCACCACGTACCTTTCAGACAACTATTGAGAACAAGCCACACATCGGTAGATAAATTCTTGGCTGCTTTTTCTGGAAGTATCGAGACAGGTACAATCATCCGATCGTTTCCCAAGGTTACATACGTTTTCTGCGGGCACACCCACCAGAAAAAAAGAGCAATTATCAATGGAGTTACCGCTATCAATATTGGGAGCGATTATTTGCGTAAGCGCTTCGAAGTTATCGAAATATAACCTTACTCCTTCAGTAGCTGGCGGTACATTTCAAGAGCAACGAAAGAAAGGGCAACGATTGTGGGCCCGAGGATGATACCAAAAAGTCCAAAAAGCTGAACTCCGCCCAAAACGCCAAACAATATAAACAAAGGATGAAGGCGAGTTTCCCCGCCTACGATTTTAGGACTTATGACGTTAGAGATTGTTTTGGGCAGTCGCAATCCTCAATAGTAACATCTTTTTTACCCTTTCAGAAACTTAGGACTCTGATAAGTCTTGAGATAGTTTTTTGGTGTGGAAACTTTCTGACCGGATTTTTGTTCAAGCTGATGCCTGGCATTTCCGGCTATTGATCCTCCTTCTTTTGCCGCTTGTTTGTTCTGTAGAAATCCTTTGGCGTTTTTAGCCCGCGTGATTCGGGTAGTTGAGGCTTCGCCAAGCATGGAGAAGATGAGCTCCAAATCGTCCATGTGATCCCGGAGATTTTCCCGGGCAAGTCCTTTGAATTTCTTGTATTCGGACGGAGTCATGCCAAATGTAGCCTTGGATATCTCTGCGGTAAGGATGGCATACTCGCGGTCTTCTCCGACTTCACGATGCTTCCATTCATCGGTTAATTCTTCGCGGATAGCGATGCCGCGCATCCGTTTCTCGATCCAATCAGCGGAATACCCTTTCGCTTTATATAAAGCTCTGGTTCTTTTGGTTGCCAATTCCGGGTCCTCGATTTCTTGTATTCTTTCGTAACCAACACGAGCCAACCAGCGCTTGAAAGGCTCGGCTTTGGGAGAAGGAATGGATTGGATAATTCTAAAGATGCCTTCTGTGGTCGCGCAATTTACTTTTTGTAGTCCGCCAGATGTTTTAATTGAAAGGGGGGTTGCAATTTGCCCCCACCCTTTGGAAAGTTCGGGATCTCGACGGCGCATATCCTTAATATATCCATCGGGCTGAACTGAATCGGTAAGCGCCATGATCACATCAACAATGGCAAACCACCATTCATTGTTGTGAATTGTTTTTCTAATCTTTTTACCTTTAAAGATGGCGATCTTGGCTGTTTCTGGCATACGCACTTTTTTTAACCCACATATAAACTTCAGCGTCAAAGCCTGATTTTGTTGAAGGGAAAATATATATGCAACCCAAGCATTGGCTCTCACCTGGATTCATAACAGTGTAAGCGAACGAGGAGCGTATTTGAAATTCTTTCTGGTGCCAACCTAAGTCAATTAGATCTTGCTCGAATGTTAAGTCTTTTGACGGCCATTTTGAACGAGGCCCAAATATGCCTTGAAGATGGTTAACACTTGTTATTACTGCGTCATAATCTTTGACCACGTCAGTAACTTTTAACATCCTCAGTTTGAATTTGTCCGTTTCTAATACATCAGGAATCTTAAAATCGGGTGGAACTAAAACGTTCTTCATTTTTTGATTATACTTCCTTTCATGGGCGCAGTTTATTCAGGATTTCCCCCAATTTTTTAATTTCTTCTCCGTATCTGCCCCAATCTCCTTCTTTTTGGGCGCGGATGGCGGCTTCATACACCTCAATGGCCGGTGTTGCTACTGAAGGAACTGTTTCTTCTGCTGGTTTGGGTTGTTGGCCGATACCGGCACCAAAGAGCTTGGCGAGTCCTGCCTCCAATGTCTCCTCCATAACTATTTTGTTTTCGTACGCCACAATCACCCGCTTAAGCTCCGGAATTTTGCCTGTATCAGCTTTGAGGTACAGCGGTCGGACATAAAGGAGGGATTCTTCAATTGGTATAGCCAGAAGGGATCCTTGAATGACTTGGGAACCACGCTGATCCCACAAGGAAATCTGCTGACTGACTTCTGCGTCCTGGTTGATCCGGCCGATGACCTGTTTAGGCCCGAACACCAACTTATCTTTGGGAAAGCGGTAGACAACCAGTTTGCCATACTGCTCGCCGTCGTTTCTGGCTACCATCCAGGCGGAAAGGTTGTCTTTGGCCCGGGGGGTAAACGGCAGCATCAGAATATACTCCTCGGTTTTTTCCCCCGGTAGCTTCATGATCATGTGGCGCGGCGTCATAACTGGATCCTTACCCTCAGCTTGCTGTTCTCCTTCTTGGGTAATGGCTGGTATTTCCCACAGATCCTCTTTGTTGTAAAAGATTTGCGGATCATCCATATGGTAAGTAGTATAGACAGCAGTTTGTAGGGAAAAAATGTCCTCGGGATAGCGCAGATGAGACATGAGGCTTTTGGGCATATCGGAAAGCGGGCGGAAGGTATCAGGGAACATTTTTGCGTAGGTTTTGATAATCGGATCGTCGGAATCGGCCTGATAAAGACTCACCGTCCCGTCATAAGCATCTACCACTGCCTTGACTGAACTTCGAATGTAATTCACTTTACCACCATTGAGGGCCAACGGCTGGGAATATGGGTATCTGTCAGTAGAAGTGTACGCATCAATGATCCAATAGAGTTTGCCGTCGGCAACAACTACATATGGATCCCGGTCGTAGGTTAAAAATGGTGCAATCTTGGCTACTCTCTCTTTTATATTCCGGTTATAAAGAATACGGCTTTCGCCTATTATATCACCTGATAAAAGCATTTTGAGTGAGCCAAAGCGAAAGGCGTAGAAGAGCCTACGCCACGGGGAGTTAAGTTCTACTCCACCTTTTCCTGAATACGTGGCATAAACATTCTCTTCGCCTTTGGGATAATCGAATTCTTTAGATTTAGTTTTGGTAATAACATAGTCATTTAGGATCTCTCCGTAGTAAATTTCCGGTCTGATAACAGCCAGTTCTTTGACTTCAGATTTGGGCGGCAAGTCTTTGACAAATAACACCGGCAAGCCTTCCGGGGTAACTTGATTAACTGGACCTCCTGTAACGCCATAACCATGGGTAAATGTCAACCGTTCATTGATCCAGGCTTTGTTGGGAAGACTGTCGGAAGCCAACTCTCTAGGCGAAAGCATGATCTGGCGTACTTCTCCGTCTATGATGTAGCGGTCGTTATCCACGCTTGCAAACTCGTAGTAGGTTCTGATTTCCTGAATTTGCGAAAAGGTGGAGAGAAGCGGTGTTCTATCCCACAGCCTCACATTTTTTATAGTCAGATTATTCGCTGCAATATCAGATGCGGTAATGGGTTTATCAGCGGCAATTTCCCGTTCTTCTATCCTGTCCAATCCATACGCCTTGCGGGTAGCTTCAATATTGTGCTTAATAAACGGTGTTTCTTTCACCAGTTCATTGGGGGCAACCACTAATTTTTGAAAGACGCCCGGGATAATGCCGGAAACCAGCCCAACCAAAACAGTTAAAGAAACTACGCCCAAAAGGGGTGAAATTTTTCCGCTTACGCCATAGAACAATGCCAAGAATGCCGCAAGCCCATAGACAAAGACGGAAACTTTTAAGATGGGAATCATAATGTTGGCATCGGTAAATGCGGCGCCGAATACCGGTCCGCTTTGGGTGGTTAGAAGATTGTAGAGCGAAAGATAAGTACTAACAGCAATAGTAGTAAGGAAAAGAAAAAGGAGAATTCCGATATGGAGTCTAGCCTTTTGGTCGATGACGACGTGTTTTTTTAGGAGAGCGGAAAGATCAAGGCTGCCGCGAAGAACATAGATAGCTCCGCTTAGAATAAGCGACAATAAAATAAGGATTTGTATAAGGCCTAAGCCCAGAGAATAGACAGGGAGGGAGAACACATAAAATGCTATATCGCGACCAAATAGCGGATCGGTTTGGCCAAATGGGGTAGCTGCAAAAAATTTTAAGACATCCTGCCAGCTGCCGGCGGCAATCAGAGCGATGAAAAAAGCTGCGACGAGACAAATAACAATTCCAAGCTTTTTTACTATACGATCATTCAGGCTCAGAGGTTGACCGATCAGAGCTTCGGGAATTGTGGCCAGCCAAGGTATTTTTGAACGCACGGCGATGAGAAAGTTAGTAAGAAGAAATGCTGCCGCAAACACTCCGACTGTTAGACCTAAGGACACTTTAGCAACGAGGGATTTCGTAAAGACTTCAGTAAACCCGACTTCAGAAAACCACCACCAGTCGGTGACGAGGGAAATAATATTGGAAAAGAAGACGACACCAGTGGCTGCTATGCCTAAGAATACCCAGGAAAATATTTTCGTCACCTGTTCTTTATACCACAAGCAAAACCCTTAATCAAACCAGTATACTAGAGAAATTATGGAACAGATAATTGGGCTATTAAGCAAACAAGTACAGAAACTGCTGACCCAATTTGGGTATAATGAAATTGCAGGCCGTCCTAGGCAAACGCCTTTTCAGATTCTTCTCTCCCAATTTACAAGTGTTTTAGACGACAATAAGATAGAAAAGATAATTACGTTTTTAAGAGATATGCCCAAACTTTGGGGAGCCTTTGATCTTCTCGCGAAGAAACAGTTTATGCGATGGTTTATCAAAACTGTTTGGGTGCAACAAAAGCAGGTGGTAGGAATAGACTATACAGACGGCTTCCAAGGCTGTGTTGACCACAATTTGGTACGGATCAAAATGGACTGGCTCCCCCGCGTGGACTCGGACCACGAACCTTTTCGTTAACAGCGAATTGCTCTACCATTGAGCTACAGGGGATTATTTAATTTACAATGTACAATTAATAATTAACAATTTGTTTTCTTTAAATTTTTAACGCTGGTTGTAAGAATTTTGACAATTTCTGTATTTTCTTGCAGGATGTCAGCGATTTTTTCTTCTGCAAATAATCCTACTCCTGAAATAATTCTTAACCAGAAAATTGTTTCTCTCGCTTCTTTTAAAGCGATTGTCATGCCACGAATAAAATCCTTTCTACTTTGGGCATTTTGAGCCTCTTCAATATTTGCTCCAATGCTTGTCCCGGAACGAATTATTTGATTCGAAATTGCATAGCCTGCTGAATTTTTTGGAAGTTCTAGAGCTAATTTGACAATTCTGACACCGAATTTAAAAGTACGCTCAGGAATATCCAAAATTCTTGTAGGCACGTCTTCAATTGTACATTTTTCATTGTTAATTGTAAATTATTCTATATGATTGTTTTTTGTGTACAATGAAAGGATGAAATATCCTTCAAGACGGCGGAAAAATTTATTGATTTTAATTTTGAGTATGGTGGTGGCTTTTGTTCTTTCCCGGCAAGATTTTTTTCGTGACGGTCTTTTGTCTTTAGAAATGTTTGGCTATCTGGGGGCTTTTATAGGGGGAATTCTTTTTACTTCCTCTTTCACCGTTTTTTTTAGTTTGGCAATTTTGACGACACTTTCCCAAGAACTTTCTCTTATTCCCATGGTACTTATTGCCGGTTTGGGAGCATTGGTGGGAGACCATATTTTTTTGCGATTTTTTAAAAATGAAATAATAAAAGATTTGGAACCAATTTATGAACAGTTTGGCGGAACCCATTTGCATAAAATTTTGCATACAAAATATTTTAGTTGGACACTTCCGGTGATTGGGGCGGCCATGATTGCTTCTCCTTTACCCAATGAAATAGGGATTAGTCTTTTAAGTCTTGGCCATTTACCACCGTTAAATTTTTTGCTTATTTCTTACGGATTTAATACCTTGGGAATTTTATTTATTGCTTTGGCGGGGAACTTGTTATGAAACCATTGGGTCAAAAAGAACTACCCGAACCTTTATCTTTCCGTGCTCTTTTGGGTCCCAGTTTTATTCTTTTGGGTTTGGGGTTGGGGAGCGGGGAACTTATTTTATGGCCCTATTTGGTGGCTCATTGGGGATTGGGAATTATTTGGGGGGCGATTTTGGGCATAATTTTCCAATTTTTCTTGAACATGGAAATTGAACGTTATGCTTTGGTAACCGGGGAAAGCGTTTTTGTGGGTTTGGCAAGAAAACTGGGAAAAATAATGCCTTTGTGGTTTTTGCTTTCCACTCTTGTTCCCTGGATTTGGCCGGGAATTGCCGCCGTTTCCGGAAAAATCTTTGCCAACCTTTTTAATTTTCCCGACAGCAATGTAGTCACCATTATTCTTCTTTTTTCTATCGGGGTGATTTTGACTTTGGGACCAACACTTTATCATACCGTAGAAAAATTACAAAAAGGATTGATACTTATTGGAGTTCCTTTGGTTTTTGGTTTGGCAGTATTTTTGGCCGGACCGTTAGATTGGCAAGCCTTATTTTCCGGAATTGTGGGTATTGGAGATGGATATCGTTTTTTGCCAAACAATATTGCCATTGCCAGTTTTTTGGCGGCTTTTGCTTATTCCGGGGCGGGGGGAAATTTAAATTTGGCCCAGGCTTTTTATGTTAAAGAAAAAGGTTATGGAATGGGAAAATACTCCGGAAAAATTACCAGTATTTTAACCGGGAAGGCGGAAACAATTGCTTTGGAAGGAAATACTTTTGAAATAAATCAAAGTAATTTATCATTTTTCCGTCAGTGGTGGAAAGCAATTAATTTGGAACATTTAATTGTTTTTGGTCTTACGGGTATTTTTACAATTTTAATGTTGGCGCTTTTGGCTCACACAACTTTATATCAACACAGAATAATTCCTTCCGGGGTGGGATTTTTGATTTTAGAAAAAGAAATTATCGGGCAAATGACATTGCCGATTGTGGGAAGCGTCTTTTTTATATTGGTAGGGCTGATGCTTTTTGCTACTCAGCTGACAGTTTTTGACGCTACCAGCCGGATAATGGCGGAAAATTTGGCAATTCTTTCTAATAAACATTTTCCCATTTCTAACCTCTCACGTTATTTTTATGTAGTTCTTTGGGCACAAATTATTTTGGGAGTGATTGTTTTATCCTTGGGAATTTCGGAACCTTTGAAACTTTTAACGATTGGGGCCGTTCTTAACGCCGCCGCCATGTTTGTTTCTATTGGACTGACCTGCTATTTAAATATTACTTCACTTCATGTGGTACTGCGACCAAGCCTTTGGCGTTTGGCAATTTTGTTAACTGCCTTTTTATTTTTCGGCGGATTTACTCTAAGTAATCTTTTAACTTTATTAGTAAACTAAACAAGAAATTCAGAAGCATTTGTTTTGGAGATAGCTTTATATTCAGAGATATCTAACTCCGGAAATTTATTGATAACTCCTCCATTGTATTTAATTTCAAAACCAGTCTTTTGTCCATTAATATCTTCCGTGATTAAGTCAATTTCTTTTTGAGAGTCTGATAATTCTCTAAAATAATAAAGTTTAGAGAAGTTCTTCTGATAAGAAATTTTCCTTAAAAATCCAAGAACTATCAAATTTTCAAACATGGCTCCCAAATCAGTACGAACATTTAGCGGCCGAAAGTCTTCAATTAAAAAGTTTCTTATTCCCAAATCATAAAAATAAACTTTTTTACGAGAGAGAAATGCCCGTCTTTTGTTTGTGCGATAGGGTTCAAGAAAGAAAATAATTCTGTTCTTTACCAAAATTGACAAATAATTATCTATTGTTTGTTTGGTGGAACCAAGCGAGGAACAAATTTCAGAAACATTAATCAGATTTCCGGTTTGCATGGCCAACAATCGTAAAAGATTAAAAACAAGATCGGTATTTTTTAATTCGTAAATATTGACAATATCTTTGATAATGCTATTTTGAGTAATATTTTTTAATTCCTCGGGTTTATTAGTTGATAAAACGACATTGGGGTAGGATCCAAAAATCATCATTTGTTCTAAATATTTTGAGAGGTTCTCGTTTTGAGAAAAATTTATTTTTTCAATAAGCGTAGCGGTATCATTGGAAAAGACATCAACCTCGTCAATTGTTAGGGGAAAAAGTATGAATTCGTTATATCTTCCCGCTAGAGTGTCAAAATTTTGAGTTTTCGCCCGTAATTCAGATGATCCTGTGGCAAAAACAACATAATCAGTCTGGTCGGCTAATAATTTAATGGCTATACTGGCTTCGGGGTGGTTTTGGATTTCATCAATAAAAATAATTTTACTGGTCGGATTATTAGTTCTGTCTTTTATCACAGAAATCAACTTTTCTAATTCCGGGATAAATAGACGTTTGTCTCTCAAATCATCAAAATCAAAATAAGATCCTCCGAATTCTTGATAAAAATGATTGAGAATGGTGCTTTTACCCACTTGACGTGGTCCCCACAGGAAAATCACTCTTTTGCTTGGTTTAACAAGCTCTCTTTCAATTGTAGGCACAATCTTTCGGGATTTCATAACCATACTATACCAAAAACATTGTTTTTTGTCAAGTCCACTTGTCTAATCTACAAACTATTCCAAATAGTCTCTTAGTTTTCTTGATCTGGAAGGATGCTTCAATTTTCGTACGGCCTTGGCTTCTATTTGGCGGATACGTTCTCTGGTAACTCCAAAAGCTTTACCCACTTCTTCCAAAGTGCGGGGCTTGCCGTCTTCAATTCCAAAACGCATAATCAAAACTTTTCTTTCGCGTTCATTTAAAGTATTTAAAGCTTCTTCAAGGTGTTCTTTCAAAAGAGCTTTGCTGGTTTGGTCTTCGGGACTTAAAGCTTTGTCATCAGCAATAAAATCGCCCAATTGAGAATCTTCTTCATCACCGATTTTTGTTTGCAGAGAGGTGGGTTCTTGAGAAATTTTTTGAATTTCCAAAACTTTGGCGACGTCAATTTCCATTTCTTTGGCAACTTCGGCGGGGAGAGGATCACGGCCCAGATCGGAAGTAAGCCTATTTCTGGTACGGACATAACGGTTGATGGTTTCTACCATATGAACGGGGATACGGATAGTTCTGGCCTGATCGGCAATGGCGCGGGTAATGGCTTGGCGGATCCACCAAGTTGCATAGGTAGAAAATTTAAAACCCCGGCGCCAATCATATTTTTCCGTGGCCCGGATAAGTCCTTGATTTCCTTCCTGAATAAGATCCAACATTGTCATTCCACGCCCCAGATATTTTTTGGCAAAAGAAACAACCAGACGAAGATTGGAAGAAATCAATTTTTCCTTGGCACGTTTGTCGCCCTTTTCCGCTTTTTTAGCCAACTCCACTTCTTCTTTACCAACAAGCAAAGGGATCCGGCCGATTTCTTTAAGGTACATTCTGACGGGATCGGTAATCCCGGCATTGTCCAGCCCGGCGATGGCTTCCAACTCTTTTTCCAAATCGGAAGCGGTTTTAGGTTCGGTGGAAAGATCTTCGGCGGTGGTTTCAAAGATGTCAACGCCAGCGTTGATTAGACGGTCGTAAAATTCATCAAGATCGGTGATGTTGTCTTCGGGCTTGGGAAAAACAGCCAAAATTTCTTCTTGGGTGACAAATCCTGAAGATTTGCCTTTTTTCAAAAGGGCTTCGGCTTTTTCGGAAAGACGTGTCAAGAGAGGCTTCTTTTGTTTTTTGACCATATCTGGGCTCATTTTAACCCATCCCCAAAATCTTGTCAA
>CAYHYP010000019.1:0-7829 GCA_964360925.1 uncultured Gammaproteobacteria bacterium
TCAGTTCAGATTGGGGTCTGCAACTCGACCCCATGAAGTCGGAATTGCTAGTAATGGCCAATCAGCAGGTGGCCGTGAATACGTTCTCGGGTCTTGTACACAAAATAATTGCGCGTCTGGCAGTTTAGAAAGCTAGTTGGTTAAAATCCAACCTAGTAGTCAAAAAAAAATAATAGCAGGTCCAGTTTCGTGAGAGGCTGGTCTGGAGGGCTTGAGACAAAAAACAGCCGAAATCCGATTTGACGTCGGATGACCAAATCGACCCATGGTGTGTCGTGGGGAAGCGGTTCTAGTTCGGATGTTTGGAAAAGTTTTCTAAATGACCCAGAGAGATCTCGATAAGATTGAAGTAATAGCTTATTGAGAAGTCAGCTGTTCTCATAGTAATCGTTGACAGATAAATATAGTCAGTTTATACTGAATATATTACGCTGCGGTGATGAAGGAGACTACCTAAATGGTTGATGCAAATTACATTGTTGGATTAAGTGATGGAGAAGGGTGTTTTTACATTCTTTTAACTGAAAGAAATAAGATCAAAAATCCAAAGGCTCATATCATGGCAAAGTCGCATTTTTATATCAAACTTCGTGAAGATGACCTTCCAGTTTTGGAAAAGGTAAAAGAGTTTTTAGGGTTTGGTTTTATCTATTTTCAGCAAGAGAAACGAAAGAATCATTCACCTTGTTATCGTTTTGAAGTTAATTCAAACGAGGACAAATTAAAATTGATTGATTTTTTCGATAAATTTCCTTTACAAAGCCCCAAAAAGCAACGAGATTTTCAGATTTTTTCTGAAGTCTCGAAAATGATTCTAAATCAGAAACATTTCACGCCAAAGGGAGAAGCAAAGATTCGACAATTAAAAGCATCAATGCACATTTAGGTCTCGCCGAGTGCGGAAAATCCGCTTGCTCGGTGGGAACGGGAAATAACTTTAAATTATCCCAATCCGCCCGTCAAGGCAGCAAAGTCGGCAGTGGCTGAAGTTCTGACGTTAATGTCGGGATAACGCCAAGGTCGGCGATGAAGCTTAAGTCGTATCTTAAATGCGACTCTCAGGAGTAATTCTGAGAACAAATTTGGCTGTATCGGTGAAACCTAAAGTCATGGTTTAATTAAGTCATGAACAAGGTAATACCGAGGGAACCCCCGATAGATATTGGGGGACTCCGTAGAGACTATACGCCAACGCCGTATTTTACAAAAACTTATATACTTGGAGTGTTGCATGATGCAACTGAAAGAAAAACTACTTTCAGAATCGCCACTAAAAGTAATGATTTTGCCAAAGTTTTGGTTGAAGGAATACATCAACTTGGCTTTGGAGCTTGGGTCTATAAGCGAGCAAACTCGCTTGCGAGCTTACGTCGCTAAAGAAGGAAAAAATCGCAATCTTTGGATTGCGGAATTTTCTAAATCTTTTTTAAAAGATACAAGAATTCTTTCAAAAAAGGACAAAATTAATTACCTTAGAGGTTATTTTGACGCTGAAGGTGGAATTGCTAAGTCTAAAAATGTTCGTTACTATCTTTATTTTTGTCAAAAAGACAAAAAAGATTTAGAGATTGTTAAAGAATATTTAGAAGAACTTGGTATTAGTTGTGGAAAACTACATAATCCAAGCGTTCGGATTGATCCTAATTATTGGCGATTTTTCATAGGAGTAAAATCTTATGAATATTTTGCCAAGATAATTGGGTCATCACATCCGGATAAGAAAAAGTATTTACGGATGAAGATATAGTCCATGCCCCACGAAAGTCGGGGAATAACATGAACAAGGTATCCCTAGCCGAAGCTGGGGATGGATCACCTCCTTTCTAAGAGGTTTTTCACGGAAATCCGCGCCAGATTCTGAAAGGTATCTGCCGGATAACTAAACTCACTCTTTCGCAAACTTAGAGGTAAACAAAGTTGCAATGACTCCTACCGCTTTTTAAATCCGAAATGTTAGTAGATTAAAAAAAGGCCCAAAATATTTAGGGTCTTTTTTTGTGGGGAAAATTTAGAAATAGTACAAGTTTCGCGTTAATAATCAGTGTCATGCTGAACTTGATTCAGCATCTCCGGCGAATGCCGGAAAGAAATCTCAAACAAGTTGAGAGATCCTGAAATAAGCGGAGCTTTTATCTTCAACTTTTCTCCTGTGAATTTCCCTCAAAATCTCATGTTTCTGTTCCTCTGCTGGCAATGTTTCAATGTCAAAAAATAATTTGGTCATATTAATTTAGTAACATGGTGTAATGATACCACGCTAACTTCTGTCAGAAAACATTTCATTAAATTGATTTTCCCACTCATTTAAATCAACCATTTTATAAGCAATCGGTACTTGATTATTAATAAGATACAATTCTTCAAGGTTTTTTTCTTGGGCTAGGTTATTGCATAAATCTAAAAGAGATTTTTTATATTCCGTATCTTTATTACCTATTAAATGTGATCCTTTTGTTTCAACCACAAAAATTTTTTCAATATTCTTCCCACTGTCTAAAGACTTTGAAAAAATAAAGTCCGGGTAAATTTTGTGCTTCTGCCATCCCTGAATAAAATAATCAGTACGCGAAAGGTTCCTATACCAAAAAAATAGGTTTGTTTGCCCGTCAAGATAATAGGCAACCTTTTTTTCATCTTCATCAACATCTGTTCCATCAACAAAATCAAAAAGACTTTTTTGGAGAGGAAATACTCCCAACGGTTTTTGATCAGATCTAACAAGAATTTTTTGAGGGAGTCTGTAGCCGGAAAAATCTTTTGCAATAACAAGAAGTCTTAAATTCTCCAAGTGAACCAAATTTAAAAAATACTTTTTGGCTAAACGATCTTTTTCTTCCTCTATTATTCTACGTAATTCGTTTATGATGAACATAAAATTATTGGCCACAGTTTTTTTGTTATGATTTTTTAATAATCCATTCGTTACTTCTTCAGCCAGTTTGAAAGCCAACCATGGGTTAGGAACTAAATCTAAAATTTGTCTTGCCAAAAATACAGGATCTAATTCTAGTCCGTCAGTTTTAATTGTTCTTTGCTCTTTTGGATTAATTAATTCTTTTCTATCTTCTGATAGTCCCACTGCCACTTCTATCCCACTACTATCTTTGTCAGAAAACTTTAAATCAAAAATTGATTTTAAATTAAAATCTTCCCAGAAGATATTTGCGGCAATATCCATTTCATAATTAACAAACTTCCATTGGTTATCTCTTTGAATAGCAAATACCGGAAGGATTATATTTTTCACGCTTTCCTTAAATTTTTCTCTCACTTCATATATTTTTTCTTGAGGGACAAAAGAATCTAGCTCCGGCGAATCTGAAACAATCTGCCCAGCAAGATCACCTAGACCTTCTTGGCCAAATCCATCTCTGATATTTTGAAGTAAATCAAAAGCGCGTTGCTGGAAAGTGAACACATAACTTTCATCTAACTCACGAATGCCGGTTTTTTTAGCTTCTGGCTGGCGTAAGATTCGGCCCACTAATTGAGTTAGAGCGTTTTTAGATGAAGGGTTAGTGAGAATTGCCAAAACATATGCAAAAGGGCAGTCCCAACCCTCTTGCAGTGCTTGTTTAGTAATAATGTATTTAATTTTGCAGTCTTTGGACATTAAACCACCAATATCATCAATTTCTTTCAATTCATCTTTTTCACTGGTTTTAATGGCAATCTCTTCCGGTAAAATACCCACGATTTTTATTAAATGATCTTTCACTTCCTCCGAGTGAATTTTCCCGCCGCCAATTTGGTCTTTCCCTGTTCGTTCTACCTGAATTAAGCAAATGGGTCGAATATGCTTATTTGTGTTTGCCTCATATTCTTTTGCCTTTTTTTCTAGAAAATTTCTTTTTTCTACCACCGCCAGAAGAGTCTTGTGCCAGTCCGGATCACTACTATCAGAAACATGCAAGTCAAGTTTTATCATTTCTTCACGAAGAAGCTCCAAACCCCTAATATCTACCAATACGTTACTAGCCGGTGAGGGGGTTGCCGAAAGTTCTAGTATTAATGAAGGATTCAATCCATAGAGGGTATTTTGGGCCATTTCACTGTAAGCTTTGTGACCTTCGTCAAGAATTATCACCGGGGACAAAAGGCGCAAAACATTTCCCAGAGATGTTTTTATTTGCCGCCCCCAATAGCCATCATCACTACCAAAAGCGTCTAAATTAGGAATCTCTGTCAACAGTTTTTCTTGCTCTCCCGTGTGATCTTCCGCTGGGAAAAATTCTGTAAATCCTCCGTTGTCCTGAAAAACTTTTAACGTTTCCTTGCTTTGCCTGTTAGCAGCCGGAAGCATAAGCATTAAAACTACTAGATTTTCTGCTATATCATCAGGGCTAAAATGATCATTTTTTCAACAATTAAAGTTTTTCCGCCACTGGCAATATCCAAATGTTGACGGTATGGATGATCCCTATTTTTGAGGTTCTGGATGGTCTGCCGGTAAATTTGAGTCGTGGGTACAACCCACAAAATTAAGCCGGTTTGTTTTTGGCGGTAGCTTATGTTGATAAGATCAATGGCTTTAACCGCTAAAAATGTTTTTCCTCCGCCGGTAGGGATTTTTAAACAAAAATTCGGCAAATCCTGTCCCAGTCCGTTTGACCGTTCTTTATAATTTTTTAATTCTAATGCTGTCCACGCATCTGTACTGGCGTGTTTCAAATTACCCATTTTTCTTTCTTTGGCCACAAGCTCCAGATAATTTTTAACTTGCGCCAACGCCTTTATTTGAAATTCCTTAAGTTCCATTTATCTTGTTAATAATTAAGGTTCCTAGTATTCCAAATACTGCACCAATAACTAAATTAATAAGTGATAGGAAAATCTGATCTTTGTACTTTTCAATAAACGTAGGTCTCTCGTCTCTATTTATTAAATTTATTTCAGAAAAATGATTAAATGGAAAATTAATCCCATACCAAGCAGAATAAATGGCTAATAAGACCGCCAATAGTATTATTAAATAATATGTCATCCCCAGATTGTTTGAAGTAATAAATATAAATCCTGCGAATGCCGCGATTGATAACGCAAAGAATAAAAAAGCGGACAACTTAAAGGAAGATCCAAATATTTTTCTTTCTCGCACAGAAATTATTTCAAAAATTTTTTGGGCAGCACCTACTGCTGAAAGATTGTTTCCGTCCGCACTTAGATGGGCGGCATAACCGGTTAAGTACAAACTTAGAGTAGAGAACTCAACAATAATTTTAAGTTCGTGTATGGGTTTATTTTTTTTGGGAATTTCCTTGACAGAAGAATATTCAAAATTTTCCGCTACAATCTTGTATTTATCAGTTTTTAATTCTTTAATAATTATTTCCTCTATTTCTACTAAATCGTCAAGAAAAATCTTTGGATAATTAAGCTTGCGCTCAAATGGAGCAGGTAATCTTTTCATTTTGATAATTTGTAAATCTCAAATGGTAATTGGGCAAAGGCAATTTTGAATTCGTCTAGGTATTCGGGGTCAAGATATTTGGTGGGGGCAAAAACCAAACGCTTTTTGTTTTTAATTGGTCCCAAGGCTTTTGCTCGATCAAGAGTTAAGGCGGTGTTTTTCAAATATTCTAGATCAGGTTTGTAAAATAAATAAACTTCGTATTCTTCACTTTCGCCAATGAAATTCTTGCTTTCATTAACTTTTGTTTCGTCAAACTCTTCGCCGGTAGCGGTATAAAAAACGTATCTTGCCAGTTCCATAAAAGTCGGCAGATTTTTTCCGGATAAAATACTTTCCATTTCAATCGGTTTTCCTAAATCAAAATAACTGAAAGTTCCACCAGTTCCTTTTTTATCACCGTATCCTTTAATTACGCGCCGAACCCTTTCAGCAGTAATCTTGTCCACATACTCCTCCATCTCCACCAAAATAAATTTTCTGTTTCCACCATCTTCTTTGTTCAGATCCAAAACCGCATGAGCTGTTGTTCCAGAACCGGCAAAAGAATCGAGAACAATGGAATTATTATCAGAGAAGAGTGAAAGTAATTTTTTAATTAACTTTACTGGCTTTGGTGTTTCAAAAATAGTTGAATTAAATATTTCTCTAATTTCATTTTTCGAATTTCTATTGCTTCCAACTTCCTCGTGGATCCAAATAGTTTCAGGCTGGATAATGCGGTCATTATTTGCATAAATTTTAAAATACGGAGCCCATCCATTTCTGCCTTTTACCCATTCAATTCTTTTAGTTTCTGCTTCAACCTTTTTTTTACTCCATCTCCAGCAACTTTTAGTTCCATCAGATTCTAGAGGAAGAACTTCTGAATTATCTGGTGCCTTCATTGGAAAATATAAACTTTCACTTATGTTTCCACCCATTACCCTCAATGGTTTTAAATAATACTTATTCCCTTCGTTGTCAATTTTATTGTAATGTTCTTGTATTACATCTGTATGTTCCTTGTTCAACGAAAGTAATTCCAAATTTTTTGAATACCCCGTTATATATTCATGGCTTACAGAAAATAATGTTGCGTCCATTCTGGGGCTATCAGACTTTTGCCAAATGACTGTCGAAATAAAATTTTCCTCTCCAAAAATTTCATCCATTAACATTCGCAACCTGTGTTGTTCGTTATCATCAATGGAAATAAAAATTACACCGTCTTCGGAGAGAAGTTCGCGAAGGAGTTTCAGGCGGGGTGTCATCATGCAAAGCCATTTGTCATGCCGCGTCAAGTCTTCAGTGTCAACCACTTTTCCTAACCAATCCTGCATCATGGGAGAGCTGACATTATCATTGTAAACCCACTTTTCGTTGCCGGTGTTATAGGGCGGATCAATATAAATACACTTGATTTTTCCGGCGTAAGTGGGTAGCAGTGCCTTGAGCGCTTTCAAATTATCTCCATGAATTATCAAGTTATCATGGAGGCTAACTTTATCTGTAAGGCTTTTGTCTTTGTGGGGAATAAGTTCGTGATACTTAACCGCCAAATGATGATTTTGGACAAATTGTTTTCCTTTAAAATTTAATTGAGCCATATACACAAGTATTTTACTCCAAACAGCTCAAAGAAAAAATGACGAAAATTTTTCCCAGAAGAACGATTTTGTGGGCACTGATGGAATCGGACCATCGACCTCCTACTTATCAGATAGGCGTTCTACCATTGAACTAAATGCCCCAAGCTTATTTTGATTTTAGCATTAGCGGCGTTTTTTTGCTACAATCTGAAGTACTTGGTCTGGTGGTGAAGTAGCTAACACAGCGGTCTGCAAAACCGCGACTCGCGGGTGCAAGTCCCGCCCAGACCTCATTTTCCCTTCTTGACATCTTCTCAAATTTTCCATATCTTATAGTTACACTGCCCTTTGAATATGATTAGAATCTTCTCAAGAGCAGTTTTAATTTGCGCCGTAATTTTCTTATCAATCTCTTTTTCCAAGGCCAATTATTTTGACACCGAAGCCTCAAATGAAAATCTCTTTAACGCCGGTACATTGATGATTTCCGACGCCGGTACGACATTGGTTCCTTTTAATTTTGGATCATTACACCCGGGAGTTCACGTTACCAAAACAATTAATTTAAAAAATTCCGGAACGATTGATATTTCTGGATTAAAAGTTTCCGCCGTTAATTTGACCGGAGATATTGGTTTATTGGATCAGTTAAGCGTATCTGTTTCCTCCGGATCCGTGTGGGCAAATAAATCAAGTTTTATATCAACGGTAATTCACCCCGGAGGTATTTATAACTTGTTAATTGATTTTATAGTTCCTGAAGACATTTCCTCTGATTGGCAAGGAAAAACGATAAATTTTGATATCCAAATTAGAGCAGAGCAATGAAAAAACATTTATTAAAATTG
>CAYHYP010000019.1:7929-10276 GCA_964360925.1 uncultured Gammaproteobacteria bacterium
TAAATTTTGATATCCAAATTAGAGCAGAGCAATGAAAAAACATTTATTAAAATTGGCAATTTTGGTTTTACTTTTGACATTACCCACGATAAAAAATACCAATTCTTATTATTCCGATGAAAAGAAAATTGTTGCAAATAGTATCTCCACGGGTTATTGGATAACGGACAATACCAATCCCTTGCCCGCCTCTCTTACGGTTACCGATTCATCATGGTCAAAAACAGTTGATGAAAAAATTGCAAACGGAAATTTTGAGACAGATTTAAATGGTTGGGCAACGGCAGGAGATGTATCTTTTAGTGCGGGAAAAGTATTGATTGGAAAAATATCAGGGGATGACGGTAAGCAGGTTTGGGAAAACCGTCTGATGCAATCTTTTGATTCCGGAGCAAAAACACTTTCTTTTGATTATGATTTCCACACACTGGATAGTTTTTATGACATGCCGGGGTTTTTTGCCAGACTAAATGGTCAACAAATTTTTTCTCTCGATGCTGCTTCCGCCAATTCCGGTTGGCAAACATTTAATTATGATTTAAGTAGTTATGCCGACGGACAAAAACTTAATCTTGCTATTTATGCCGGGAACACAGGGGATACTGACTATCAATCTTGGGCTTTTATAGATAAGATAACTACTACTTCGGTTGTGGCTCCAACAGATGCAACCTACAATCTTTCCGGCAGTGATTCCGATATTAATCATTTTGAATATAAAATTGGTGTATTACCCTGGAAAGATGGAGACAGTTTTACAGATCTTCCGGAAGGTTCTCACACTGTACAATACCGCAGTGTAGATAATAGTGGAAATTTTAGTGAAATTTCAACGACAGAAATAATCACCGATGACACTCCCCCATCAAAAATTACGGATTTGGGAGTTGCTCCATATGTAAATTCCGCGACTTTGACTTGGACGGCTCCACCGGATGCTGCCAGTTACGATGTTCGTTATTCAACATCAATTATTTCTGATGCTAATTTTTCTACAGTAACAAAAGTTGACAAAGTTCCGGCACCAAAGTCCGGACAAATTGAAGGACTGGAAATTTTGGGGTTAAATCCTGGCACGCTTTATTATTTTGCTGTCAAATCTTCAGACGCCGCTCCAAATATTTCCGAAATGTCAGATGTTGTTTCTGCAACAACACTACCGGGAGAAACTTTAAATCCCGGTGATCTGGTTATTAATGAAGTTATGTGGAGTGGCTCGGATCAATTTATAGAATTAAGAAATATGACGGATAGAACGATTTCATTAGAAAAAATAAAATTAATTCTTAATGGAATAAATTTGGGAATAAATTTTTCCGGAAAATCAATTGCTCCACACGGATATTTTGTTGTTTCCGTTTCTTTTACAGATGGTGAATTGGAATTAACCAATGACGGAGAGTTAATAGATAAAACAGAAGCTTTTGTTGGGGATGCTACTCATTCAATGGAGAGAACAAGTGTCCCCGGGTTGGGATCAAATCCCTTGTCCTGGTATATTTGTCTTGAAGGAAATACCAAAGGGGTGGAAAATCGTTCCGTAAACGAACCGGTTTTGTTAAAGCCTTTTATTACATTGTCAAAAACTGACAAAGATATATCATTCAAAGTTGAAAATATTGGAGGTTACACAGATCCAAATTATGAATTAACTTATGACACCGATACAGTTCCACAGGGAGTAGTTGGTAAGGGTTCAAATGAAACAATTACTTTGGGGACTTGTTCCACGGGAGGAACTTGTGTTTATCATACGGGTGTTAAAAATATAAAATTGAAAGTATATTTAACGGATTCTTTAGGAAAAATCATGATGCTGGAAGGAGGTGAAAAATGAATAAAATATTATTGAGTTTATTGACAATTAGTTTAGTTTCAGTAGTTGCCGTTGGTGCAACACGGGCATATTTTAGTGATAATGAAACTTCAACAGGAAACAGTTTTACTGCAGGGACATTGGAGTTAAATCTTGATGGGACAAATGCTAATGTTGTCAAATTTTCTTTAACAAATCTGGTTCCTGGCAATTCAGGGACAGCTTATTGGACGATTAAAAATGTTGGCAATGTTAATGGATATTTGGACATGGAAAGTAAAACTGTTGTAAACGATGACAACAATTGTAATGAACCGGAAAATTTAGTTGATAGTGGAAATTGTGGAGCCGGTCAAGGAGAATTGGGAGCAAATACAAATGTTGTCTTGTTTGTTGATGACGACCACGACGGTGTCGTAGACAGTGGAGACGTTTCACTTTTTACAGGTACACTAGATGGTTTAGTTGCCGCAACGATTGCAAATATTCCTTTGAATGCAAATACTGAAAAATACGTCAGTATGAATTGGA
>CAYHYP010000020.1:0-10168 GCA_964360925.1 uncultured Gammaproteobacteria bacterium
AAAATGCTGGTTTTTATATTAAAAAAGCTTATGTTGTGTCAGTCTCGGATGTAAATAAAAGAACTGGAGCAAATTATCAATCTCATCCGCCTATATTTCTCTGGGCAATAAAAAAATAGAAATGTTACAATTATTTAATTTCATTAAAGATCCTATCGGGCTTCGCCCTCCAGGATGACGAATTGCTATGAACGCACTGCGCAAACACGAGAAAATTTTCAAAGTCATTGTTGCCATCGCTTCCATTACCTTGGTGGCTTCCTCTCTATTACCCCTTTTGGCTTTGCTATAAAATAGGGGAGTGCTAAGCAAAGTTTCTAAATTACCTTTAATCGGTTCGGCTTTTGTATCCCGTTTGGAAAAACTGGAAATTAAAACCATTCACGATTTGCTTTATCATATCCCGGTCCGCTACGATGACTTTTCTGTAATTTCAAAAATCTCTGAAATTGAATATGAAAAATTAGTCACGGTTACTGGAACAGTAAAAGAAATGAAAAATATTTTTACCAGAGGGGGTTTTGTCTTGCAAAAAGCTACAATCTTTGACGAAACCGGAGAAATAAAAGCCACCTGGTTTAATCAGCGATACCTTATAAATTCCATTCATAAAGGAGACCAAATAAATCTCTCCGGCAAAGTTGAAAAAGACGGTTTTAAATCCCCAGAATTTGAGATTGTCAAAAATTTTTGTTTACACACCGGACGACTGGTTCCTGTTTACGCAGAAACCGCCGGAATTTCTTCTAAATGGCTACGGTCCAGAATTAATAATGCCTTAAAAATAATAAAAATAGATGAAACTCTTGATAAAAATATTTTAAAAGAGCACAATCTTATTGATTTAAAAACCGCTCTTTTTCAGATTCATTTTCCGGATAATTTAGAAATGGCGAGATTGGCTAAAAAGCGTTTGGCCTTTGAAGAACTTCTTTGGGCGCAACTGGAAGCTTCCGTCCGCAGACAAAAATGGCAGGAAAATATTATTGGAAATAAATTCCTAATTCAAGAAAATAAAATCAAGAACTTCATTAGTAAACTTCCGTTTGAATTAACCACTTCACAAAAAAAAGTCATTGCGGAGATCTTTTCCGATTTGAAAAAAAATATTCCTATGAACAGACTTTTGCAGGGTGACGTAGGTTCCGGTAAAACCGTGGTTGCGGCTATTGCGATGTTGACGGCTAAACTTAACGGATATCAATCTATTCTTATGGCTCCTACGGAAATTTTAGCCAATCAACATTTTGAAACTCTAAATAAATTGGGACTAGACGTGGGTATTGCCACCGCCAATATTAAAAATTATAAAAATAAGAATATTATTGTGGGAACTCACGCTTTACTAAATGAAAAAATTGATATTAAAAATTTAGGACTAATTGTCATTGACGAGCAACATCGTTTTGGAGTAGAACAACGGGCGAAACTTTCACAAAAGGGAAAAAATCCTCACATATTAACAATGACGGCTACTCCAATTCCCAGAACAGTAGCCTTAACGCTTTATGGCGATCTGGATCTGTCAATAATTGACGAAATGCCCCAAAACAGACTTCAAATTAAAACCTGGGTGGTTCCGAATGAAAAGCGGGATAAAGCATACGAATGGATAAAAAAAAAGAAGACACAAACATTTATTATCTGCCCGTTTATAGAGGAATCCGAAACTATGCAATCTGTAAAGGCGGCAACGGTAGAGTTTGAAAAACTAAAAAAGGTATTTGAGGGACTACGGTTAGGGTTGGTCCACGGCAAAATTAAAGACAAAAATAAAGTTCTTGAAGATTTTAAAAATAAAAAAATTGATATTTTGGTTGCTACTCCGGTGGTGGAAGTAGGTATAGATATTCCCCAAGCAACAATAATAATGGTGGAATCCGCCGACCGTTTTGGTCTAGCTCAACTTCATCAACTTCGTGGCAGAGTGGGCAGGGGAGACCAACAATCATATTGTTTACTTTTTACAGAAAATGACGCCAGCAAATCCCGCCTTAAATATTTGGAAAAACTTAATAACGGACTTAAACTTGCGGAAGTGGATTTTAAATTCCGGGGACCGGGGCAAAGATTTGGCGTGGCTCAACATGGAAAATGGGGCCTAACTATAGCCAATTTTGACGATTTGGAACTTATAGAAAAAACCAATTTATTTGTAAAAAAATACAATCTGGATCCTTATAAATTTCCTCTATTGCAGGATAGACTATATAAAAGTAAAATGTATATCATATGACGCCGCTACCAAAAAGAAGGCTATCACACAAAAGGCAGGGTAAAAGACGAAGTTCAATTAATTTAAAACTTCCATCGATAGGGAAGTGCTTTAAATGTGGCAAGGGAAAAAAATCCCATATTGCTTGTTCTTATTGCGATTTTTATAAATGAAAACACCTCTTGACCCGCGCCATCTTCACCGGCAAAAAATTGTTCAGGCGCTTTTTGCGACTTCTTTTCATAAGCAAAGAGTTAAAGATGAGACTTTGGATAAAATTAAGGAAAATCTGGAATATCTTGATAAAATAATTTCCCAAGCCGCGCCGGATTTTCCTTTGGATAGAATAAATCCCGTTGACCTGGCTATTTTACGGCTAGCAACTTTTGAGCTTACCATTCCTCCATACGAACCACCGAAAGTGGTAATTGATGAAGGTATTGAATTGGCCAAAGAATTTGGCGGAGAATCGTCACCCGCCTTTATCAATGGAGCTTTGGGAAAAATACTTTTTAATAAACTCCGCATTTTGAGAATTATCGCCGACCAATTGGGAGTTGACGTAGACAAACTAACTCCGGAAAAGGAACTTATGGCGGATCTTAACGCTACTAATCTGGAAATAACGGACTTAATGCTGGTGTTGGAAAAAAATTTAAGAATTCCCATCCCCGCAGATACAAATTTTACAAAAATTAGTGATATTCTGGAATTTATTGAAGACCATGAAACTAACTGATCTGGAAACCGTTCTAAAAATAAAGATTCACAATAACGACCTCTTTACCCAAGCGTTAACTCATAGGTCATATCTTAATGAAGATAAAAATTTCAAACAATCCAATGAAAGGCTGGAGTTTTTAGGAGACAGTGTTCTCTCTCTTTTGACATCAAACGAAATTTTTAAGAGATTTCCGGATTTGCCGGAGGGAAAACTAACATACTTAAGATCTACTTTAGTTAGAACGGAAACCCTGGCTAAAGTTTCCCAGGAATTAAAACTTGGTGATTATTTATTTTTAAGCCGGGGGGAAGAAAAAGAAGGTGGACGGAATAATCCCTCCCTTTTGGCAAATACGTTTGAAGCAATTTTGGGAGCGATTTATTTGGATCAGGGAATTGAAAAGGCGGGAAATTTTCTGGAACAACATCTTTTTCCTCACATTGCCAACCTTACAAATGGAACGGAAAGATATGATTATAAAAGCTTACTTCAGGAAGTTATTCAAGAAAAAAATCGGGTAACTCCTATTTATAAAGTGATTAAAGAAGAAGGCCCGGATCACAGTAAAATTTTTACCGTGGATGTTTTAGCAGGGAATAAAATGTTGGCAAGGGGACAAGGGAAGAGCAAACAAGAAGCGGAACAAGCCTCAGCCAAACTTGCGCTTCAAAACGAAAAGATGTAAAATAAAAAATATACTTTTTTAAATTATTAATTTTTAATTGTAAATTATAAATTATTTTGTATGGCAGTAAAAATAAGACTTGCGAGATTTGGAAAAACCAATCAGCCACTTTATCGGGTGGTGGCTATTGACGAGCATAAACAAAGAAACGGAAGAGCAATAGAAACTTTAGGAACTTACGATCCTCACAAAACATCACAGAAATTGGAAATTAAAAAAGATCGTATAGATTATTGGCTTTCCGTCGGCGCCCAACCCACCGAAACAGTTAAACATTTATTAAAATCTGTGTCATCCTGAACTTGTTTCAGGATCTCAGATGCTGAAATAAGCAAAGCTTTTCTTTGAATAAATTCAGCATGACAATTTATTATGAAAGATTTTTTGGAATATTTAATAAAAAATATTGTGGATAAACCTGACGAGGCCGGTGTCACCGAAGACACTGACCAAATGGGAGTAGTTAATCTTTCAATTCATGTAGATCCTATTGATATGGGTAAAGTCATAGGAAAAAGCGGCAAGATAATCAGAGCCTTAAGAGATTTGGTAAGAGTATTGGCAGTCAAAGAAAACCGCCGGGTTAATGTCATTCTTACTGAAGAATAAAAATATCCTTACTGGATAAACTCTCCAAAACCTTATTTTCCATTTCCGTCAGTGGAGTTACTTGTTTTAATAGCACGGAAGATTCTTTGGTAGGTTGATATAAAATATAAAATTCAATGCTGGATTGTTTATTGTCTCCGGTTTGACTTCCAAAACGCAAACTTGAAACTCCCAACAATTGACTCGCCTTATTTATTTTCGCCAGAAAATCTATAAGCGAATTCAGGTCGGCAATTACCGTCATAGAAGCATTAACGGCTTTTATTCCCCCGCCTTTAATAACATCTTCCCCGGGATTTCGCAAAATATTTAAGGAAGCCGCGTCAGTGGAAATAAGACCGGGAGCAAATTCCAAACTTTTTACCAACACTCCGGAAGTTGAAGCCAAGTTGGTAAGTCCCGTTACCAAACCGGCAGTTTTTTTCTCATCAGGCAAAGCCGCCGACGCTTTCTGTAAATTGGCACCTAAATTATTAACATCCAAACTTGCCAAAGAATTTATAATCCCGGTAAAATCGGCAATCTCGGAATTTAATATCTTTAGTTTACTTCTGTTGTCATTTATTGTATTAACAACAGATGGGAGCACAAAAAAAGCAACTAAAATTTCTAATAATAAAAAGATACATATTATTATATAAAAACTATATTTTTTAAAACTTTTGAGTAATTCGTTTACAATCATTTTGGTTTTGAAAATTGATATTTAGTATTTACCGAATAAGTAAATTCTCCGTTTGTCTCCCTGCGTAATCCTGACAGAACGGATTTATTAAAGGAATAATCGGTGTCGGACGAAATTTTTTTTAAAAAAGCATCCAGACTATCCAAGTCTTTCGCCGAGGCTACAAATCTTATGTCCCCATTGGAGTCTATAGAAAAATTTTTAAGATTGGTGCCGACAGAAATCCCCTGAAGTTTTGTTGTAATAATTGCAAAATCCGTCCGGGTATCCTGAATAATTTTAATTCCTGCAGCTTTATCTTTTAGAGTCCGCAACTGCATGGCAATTTCTCCTTGAGATTTAAAATCGGCCAATAATTGATCTCTCTTTTTAGTTTTCTCGCTTAATTGATAATCATTAAAAAATTTAAAAGCAAAAATTATTCCCGAAACCAAAACTAAAAACACAGAAATTCCCGCAAAAATCTTTGTTAATTGATTTCTTATATTTTTCTCTTTTACGGAAAGAACATTTTGCGGAGGTAATAAATTAATATCTATCATAAAAGTTTTAGGGCTAAACCAACGGCCGTAGTATAAAGAGCAGTGTTTTCTCCAATTTCCAATTTTTGTTTTTCGGTTAAAGAAATATTGGCAAAAGGATTTCCCACCTGAACTTCTAACCCCAAACTTAAAGTAAAATTATGAACCAACCCCGGCAACATTGCTGTCCCGCCGGATAAAACTACCCTTTTTACAGGCTCCTGTGATCCATGGGTTTCATAAAAGGCAAGCACCCTTTTAATTTCCGCTGTTATTAAATCAATTACCGGTTTTATGGCTTTTACCACTTTTCCTTCCAATTTTGATTCGTCCAAGCCGTACGATTTTTTATATTCCTCCGCCTGATTAAATTCCAATCCCAATTCCACGGCGACCGAACGGGCAATGGCAATCCCACCGGTGGAAATTGATTGAGTCAAAGCCAAATCTCCACGGGATAAAATGGAAAAAGTGGTGTTTTCGGCTCCAAGATGAACTAAAAGAGTATTTGGAGAAAAAGTATCATTGCCAACCAACGCCCGGGCGACGGCTAAAATTTCTGTCTCTACCGCCATTACTTCCAGTCCTGATTTTTCCGCCAACAAAATCTGGTCATTCAAAACTTTATTCGGAGCGGCAATCAAAAGAACCGTCATTTTTGTATCCGTAGAAGTTTGGGTCGCTTCGGGTTGACTGATTATTTGATGTTTTAAAACCACATCCGACAGGGGAACGGGAATATATTGTTCGGCCTGCCATTTTATAGCCTGGGATAATTCCGGCTCCGCCAAAAACGGCATTTCAATCACCCGGGTGTAAACCAAAGATTCCGGCAAATCAATCACAGTTTGATTGGTAGTAACTTTGGATTCTTTTAAAAGTTTTTTTATGGCGTCCGCCTTAACGGTTTGGCTCATCAGATCATTCTCCGCTTTGGGAGTTTCCATCATTCCGGCGGATACCAAACTATATTTTCCTTCGGAAACTTGATGAAGCTCCACAAATTTAATTGCTTGAGAACCAAGATCCAGTCCTATGTGGGGCAGAAATTTCATAAAATTATTTATCTAATAATACTTCCGCCGGTATACAAAACATTGTCAAATATGGCAGGCATGAACGGAGGAGTCTTTGTGATCTGAATTTTTTTGACGGTGCCATTGGTAGTTGTAGCCGTAACGGTGACGGTAATTATAGGAGTTGGCATATTGATTTGGCTTTTACCGGCATTTAAAGCACAGATTAAAACCGGGGTAGAATTTGATAAAGCTTTAATTCTTAATAATTTATCATTAGATTGAAAATCAATACTATCGCCTGTACAGCTGGTATAACCGGAGTATCCGGTTAAACAGGAAACCGGACAATTAGTAGTATCGGTTGTGGAAACCCCCGAACTAAAACTGTGACCGGATGTCCCATAAGCGTTAAAAACAAATCGTCGAATTTTGCTGTCTTTATCCACAATAATTGCTTCAATTTGTCCATTTCCTTGCCAAAAAATATCAAAAGATTTTGTATTTGAAGTAACCGCTGATAAATTTAATTCCGTTACATCATCAACAGTAACCGGAACGGTTGCAATATTTCCCATAGAAGTGTTAATTTGATAATTTACAGTTGCTCCGGGCAGAGAAAGCGAACCCGTATTTGGACCACCAACAGATAATTGATTAAGCCCATATTCCAATCCCGCTTCAGCAGCGGCAAAAGCTTTTGTCCCCACATCAACTTGAGTGGCTTGTTTCAAATCGGATAAACTTCTGGAGGCGACAGACAAACCGGTTGTTAAACCCAACAAGCTCAAAAGTAAAACTAAAATTATTATTTGTCCCGGCCTATACATTCTGCTTATAGATTAACACAAATCAATACAAACGTGCCATTATAATATCAGACAAACTTACTTTGGCACAAAAATCCGACCGGGTGTAAGTACTGTTATTTTGTATGGTAAGACTAACCGACAGGGGATCTGCCAGGGTTGCTTGGGAAACAACCAATCCCGGAGTACAGGAAGACCCAGGGCAACCGGTACAATTTAAAACGGCGGTGCTGTTGGAATTTAAAATAGTTGCCGGCAGGGCAGTTCCCCCTAAAGTTATGGTTTTAGTCAAAACACCAAAAACATCTACGGAATACGCGACCAGTCTGGAAGGATTGGCATTTACCGTGGACATTTGCAAATTCCCCGCACCTCCCACAAAAGTAAACCCGACATTACCATCTGCTTTCCTGGCTTCAGCCCCAATATCCTGCATAATTTGATTGGCATTTTGTCTAACTTCATTTTCCATAGCAGAACGGTTACTGCTTTTTATAGTTTGAATCAAAAAATCTGTGCCCACCACCAGCAAAATACCAAAAATAGCAAGAATAATCACCATTTCTATTAACGTAAACCCTTTTTTCATCAATAATTGTAATAATAAGTAAGACTTTCCGTTTTATTCCAAACTCCTTTTTCTCGCCAACAAATAGTACTGGTAACCGCCACCTGCCCTAAAACCTGGCTGGTAACTATTTTTACGCTTCGGGTAACAGAGGCCAAGGGATTAATTTCAATTCCTCCTCCGTCTCCACAACTGACAATACAGGCAGTTGTTACGTTTAATGTTCCGTCGGTATAACAGCGGGAAGGCCCTTTCCCCGCCAAAATCGCCCAACCGTTACTTTGAGAAAAACTTCTTACTTGTTCTAATCCCTGTTGAGCATAAGAAGTGGCCTGACTACGCAATTTGGCACTATTATTAAGCGAGGCGATTTGGGCCAAAAGCAAAACCACAGCCGCCCCCGTTACCGCCATTATCAAAAGAGCCACTAAAGCTTCAACTAAACTAGTTCCTTTCATAAATCCTCCCAATTGTCATACCCGTACCTTCTATTCTTACAGTTTTAGACGCAACACCGTTGGAAAAAATTACATCCAAAAAGGCGGGCGAACTGGCAGTTGTTCCGGTACAAATATATCCCGATCCGGTAACACAAGACTCACATTTATTCACACTGGTAAAAGTAGAGAGATTCGGATTAACAAAGCAAATGGCTTTTGTTCCGCCACCGGTGATGGTATAAGTAATTCCGTTACCCCAAGTACTCCCGCTTGTTAAAATAAATGATCTTACGGCTAACCCGTTTGCTCCGGTATTAACTTTATTTTGCGTTGAACGTAAAGTATTTAAAAAATCTTTTTGGGCGGAGTTTAAATAATGTGTTTTGTCCTGATTTTTCATTCCGTATAACGACATCACGGCAATAAAAGACATAATGGCAATTACCACCAACATTTCTATCAATGTGTAACCGTTTCTAATTTGAAATTTCATTGAAAATTGTAAATTGTAAATTGTAAATTACCCAAACCCAATAATCTTAAATATTTTATCTGACCACAACACTGCAATAATTATTCCTAAAATTAAAAAGGGACCCAGTGGTATTGTGGCAGAAATTTTTGTTTTCTTCAACAAAATTAAAATAATGGCTGTCAGTCCGCCCACAATGAAACCACTCCACAAAGCTACTCCTACTTTCGGCCAACCCAGGAGTAACCCCATCAAAAAAGCCAGTCCAATATCACCTTCACCCATCATTTTTAATTTGGAAAAAATGAAGAAGGGGAGAGCAGTTCCGGCGGCCACTAATAAGTTACCTGGAATACTTAAAATTACACCCACAATAATCATTTCATCAGGTATAAAACCATAGATGAGATCGGAAAAAAAGATCACAATAAACACAGAGCCTATTGCCCAAATGACAGGGTGGAACCCTATCAATAAAAATAAAACCGCGGTGATTATTTCTACGACAGGATATTGCCAAGAAATAGGTTTTTTACAGTACCGGCATTTTCCACGTAAAAATATAAAGGAGAGCAGGGGAATGTTGTCCGCCCAAGATAAAATATGACGACATTTTGGGCAAATACTTCTGCCTTGCCAAAACTTAGGAACATTTTTGTTGTTTAACCGCCAAATTAAAACATTCAAAAAACTTCCAAAACAAAGTCCAATAATAAATAAAAATATAATCATAATATATGTGTCATCCCGAACTTGTTTCGGGATCTCTCAACTTGTTTGAGTTGTATACTCGCATTCGCGAGAGATGCTGAAATGAATTCAGCATGACACATCTATAAGTTCAGCATGACACTGTGTCATGCTGAACTTGTTTCAGCATCTCTAATCATACCAAAACCTCGCCGCTTGCAAACGGCGAGGCTGTTTCTTTATCCGCGCGGATAAAGAATTATAAGGGAGCAGTACAAGCTGCATCAGTTATTTCGTAACCGGCAGAGTTACTGGTATCTGCTTTCCACATTACCGAACCACTGGCAGTTGGCGCTTCTAATGTGACGCAAAGCGAGTATTTATATCCTACAGCGTCAGAAATGTACATATAATTCGTATTTGATCCCGTTGATCCCAATGGCCCTGTGGGAAGGTTAGAAATATATGTTGGTGCTAATACCGCCAAAGCGGTACTGGCTACAGCTGACGTAGCAGAAACGGGGTATGATGTTTTTTCTGTGTAATAAGCCTGCAAAGCGATTTGCAAACTCTTTACCTCTGCTCTTCGTTTTGTATCTCTGGCTTGTTTTTGAACTCTAGTGAAGGACACAACGGCAATAGTTGCCAAAATAGCAATAACCGTAATAACAATCATCAATTCTACAAGTGTAAACCCTTTTTTATTAAACTTTTTCATATTCACCCCCCTTCGT
>CAYHYP010000021.1:0-5586 GCA_964360925.1 uncultured Gammaproteobacteria bacterium
TTCTACCTGGCATCATCACAAAAGGATATAGAGGACATAATTCAATTCATCAGTTGGAACGATCCTGCAAACGAAATCCACAAACTACAATGGGAATTGCAAAATCTTGTTTTAAAAAATATAAAATCAAATTTGACTAATTCGTCAAATAAATCCAATTTATCAAATGAAATTTCTAGAAAAAAGTTGGATATAGGTTTGGCCAGTGATCAATTTTTTTGGGCCAGTGCCAAACCCTGGTGGTCTTTGGAACAAATAGAATTGGGCGCGTGGACCCTCCTTGATGCTTTAAAATCTTCAAAAAATTCTGATAAAAAAATAGTAAATATAGCTGAAAATCTATATTTAAAAATAATTGCCACAGCCTTTGAGTGGCAACGTACCGGGAAAGTCCGGGAAATTTCCCATCAAATGAAAGATGCCCCGCGGATTCCTTTTAAAGATAAAACGGCTAACGAACCCTGGGTTTACCAGGCTTTTTTGGATTTGATGAAAGAAGAAATGAAAAAGGCGGCACAAAAGGAAAATTATGAAGAGGCGGTTTTATGGCGGGATGCGATTTGGAAGCTGGAAACAAAAAATGATATTTTTGATGCCGTTCACGCAGTGGATTTGTTACGGAAACAAATCCCGGACATCCAAATTAGAAAAATGTTGGATAAATATACGGCGGATTATAAAAATCTCGTCTCCGGCCAACCGGAACAAAGAACTGTTTAGCGTCATCCTGGAAGCCGCCAAAGGCGGCTGATAGGATCTTCTTTTTTTCTTTAAAATTTATTTTATATATAAATATATATTTATTTTTTAATATATATTTTTAATTTAAATATAATTTTGTGTCATCCCGCCGAAGGGCGGGATCTCTCGCGAATGCCAGCTATTTTTATTTTTTTAAAAAATATATTTACCTTCAAGAGGGGAGGTCTCTGGAAGCTACCCCGTCATTCTGGCCGCGTCCAGAATCTTCATTTTTACTCTCATTTTGTAAAGTGAGACTTGACAAATTAATGGTAAAATGATAAAGTACAGGCATGATTGCCAGGACGATAGAAAATGGGGTTAAAGATTATCTTGCGGGGAAAAGTAATAAAATTTTATTTATTTGGGGACCCCGTCGGAGCGGGAAAACAACGATTTTAAAAGATATTTCCCAAAAAACCGGAGCGAGGATTTTTGATTTCAGTCTTATTTCCGATCAGGAACTTTTTTCTCCCGATACTCAAATTTTAGAAAAAATTATTGAGAAAGAAAAAATAATTCTTATTGACGAAGTCCAGAATTACGAATCCTCCGCCAAAATTTTAAAAGTTTTAACGGACCATTTTAAGGTTAAAGTAATTGCCACCGGAAGCTCCGAACTCCGTCAAAAAGGGCAAAATTTTGAAACTCTGGCAGGACGTTTTGAGGAGCTTTATTGTCTTCCTTTGGATATATATGAAATTCAAAATAATAAAAATCAGCCCGCTTATCAGCATAAAAAGCTATTTAATTCAATCGCCAAAGAGGCGCAAATATACGGGAATTATCCGGAGGTTTATTTGGAAAAAGACCCTGACAAAAAAATTGATTTGCTAAAGAATTTGGTAGAAACCTATGTTTTAAAAGATATTGTCAATCTTTACGATCTTAAAAATGCCAAATTAGCACGGGATGTTTTATTGAAAATCGCTTTGCAGTTGGGAAGTGAGGTTTCCGAACGGGAAATTGCTCAAAATTTACAAACCAGCCCCCAAACCGTAAGTAATTACATAGAAATTTTTATTAAAAATTATATTTTAATTTCTCTGCCGTCATTTGGGATAAACACCCGCAGGGCTGTTTCTAAAAATCGCAAATTGGCCTTTATGGATTTGGGGATACGCAACGCCCTTGTGTCTGATTTTAGACCTTTGGAACTGCGTCCCGATCGCGGCGGCGTTTGGGAAAATTTTATAATTTCTGAAGCTGAAAAAAGAAAAAGAAACGGGAATTTAAAGAGAAATTTTTATTTTTACCGGGAATATTCCGGTCGGGAAGTGGATTTAGTTGTTGAAGATTACCAAAAAAGGTATCTTTGTTTGGAAATGAAATCCGGGGACACCAAAAATGTTAAGAAGGTCTTTCCTCTAAAACACGATTTAAAAGTTATCAATCCTCAAAATTATGGAGAGGTTTTAAAGACAGTTTGAAAATTTTATTTTACCTTCAAGAGGGGAGGTCTCTGGAAGCTAGCGCGTCATCCTGGAATCCCGCGCGCGGGCGGGATGATAGGATCTTTTTTTGTAGGGGCGATTCATGAATCGCCCCTACTGGTGGATTTTTATAGATTCCGGCTCAAGGCCGGAATGACACTGTGTCATGCTGAACCCCGATTGAATCGGGGGAACTTCATTTCAGCATCTCTATTTTTTATTTAAATATATATTTTTAATTATTTATATTTATATTTTTAAATATATTTCTTTTTACGTAAATTTATCTAATTAGACCAATTAATCCAATTTGACAAATTCTTTTTAACTTAAAAAATATATATTTTTTTAGCGTATAATTAATCCCATGACCGGTGAAAAAGGGGTTTTACTTCCAATTTCCTGTCTGGACGGTTTTGGCAAAGATGCCTATAAATTTGTAGATTATCTTGTCAAATGGCGCCAGCAATATTGGCAGGTTTTGCCTATTTGCCCCCGCGACCGCTATGGTTCGCCCTACGACAGCCCCGCATCTATGGAAATTGATCCGGAATATGGCACAAAAGTGGAATGGCTAGCCTTAAAAAAATATGCCAACAAAAACGGCATAAAAATCATCGGCGACCTGTCATTTTTTGTAGGCAAGGGAAGTAAAGAATGTCTTTCCAACCAGGATCTTTTTTTAACCGGCCAATTTTCCGGCGTTCCCCAAGATGCCTATAACCGCAGAAACGGCCAGTATTGGGGCCAATATCAATATAACTGGGAAAAATTGGAACAAACCGGCTTTAAATTTTTCTTAGAAAGATTTGAAAGTGCTATAGATCTTTATGATTTGATACGGTTAGATCACTTCAGAGGTTATGAGGCCGTTTGGTCAATTCCCGAAGGCTATAAATCCGGACGGAAAGGTAAATGGGTAAATGTTCCTGGGGAAAAACTTTTTAAAACAGCGCAGAAAAAATTTGGTTCCTTACCGTTTTTTGCCGAAGACTTGGGTTTTATCACCCCGGAGGTGGAAGCTTTAAGAAAAGAATTTGGTTTTTTGGGAACCAGGGTAGTGCAATTTGGAAATACGGATGAAAAGGACATCATTTTTTACACAGGCACACACGATACGCCGACGTTAGTAGGTTTTACCGGCAAAAGACGGGCTAAAAAATTGATAGAAAAAGTTTTAAATTCCAATGCCAAAATCAAGATGATAACCGTTCCGGATTTATTACTGCTTGACAACAAAGCCCGTTTCAACCGCCCCGGTAGTGTTAAAAATAATTGGAAATGGAAGTTGGATATCAGTACAATTTCTCCCAATAGTCCGCAAGCATCCGGGCAGTGGTGTACTTTTCCTCTATAATTTTAATGGTTTTTTGCATTTGAGCTTCCCATAGTTGTGGATTGTCATAGTAAAGAGGGACAATTTCTTTTTCCAGGGCATTATAAAAACTGTCGGCAGTATTTTCAGTTGACAAAATCCATCCCAAATCATTCCAATCGTTTTCCACAATCCAGCCGTCGGGCGTGCTGACCATCAGAGCGCCGTTTATTCCCGCCTTCATTCCGGAAGTGCCACAAGCCTCTTTGCCCACTAGGGGGGTATTTAGCCAAATGTCCGCGCCCTTGGTCAACATTTGGGCGGTGGACAGGCAGTAATTAGGGTAAAAAATGATGGGCCGGTCTTTGATGAAATTATTAATTCTGGCGGCGATGGCCACCGATGCCGGATCACTTGTGTGAACATTGGCGGCAAGGATAAATTGAACATTTTTAGGTAAACGGGCAAGATCGGTAAAAATAAGCTCCGGCTGTTTATAATCCACCAATCTTCTGGCCCAAACGATAGTTAAAAGATTTTCATCCAGACTGAAAAAATCACACAAAGCCTTTTTATCTTCAGAGTGGGGGAGTTTTGACTGCCAACGATCGGGATTGATACCGTTTGTTATGGCAATTAGAGGGCTGTTGGGGTGAACATTTTTCTCAAATTCCGTGTGAAGTTTGCTGACGCCGGAACTTTTTACGGCGTATTTAAAAAGATATTTGTTGGTAGAAAACAGATGCTGGTGATTTTCATCACTGCCTTGTTGGTAAAAATCATCAAAAGATTCGTTCGTTTCCGCTTTACACATCTCGTAAATTTTTTGCATATCCCCTTTGGGGATAAACAAACCGGATTGGGACAAAATTGTATGCTTGGTGGCAACTATTATGTCATTCTGGAGCGAGATTTCGTCATGCTGGAGCGAAGCGATAGCATCTTCTTTCGTTCCTGGATAGATCCTATCACTCGTTTCACTCGTTCCAGGATGACGAGGTTCGTCATGCTGGAGCCCCGCCATTTGCGGGGCGATAGCATCTTCTTTCAGAGCCCACGCAACAAATGCCGTGTGGCCCTCATTTAGATGGTACACATCCGGTTTTAAGTTTAAGAGTTTAATAAGTTTAATTGATCCAAAGGCCAGAATCAGTTGTTGTTTTATGGTCGTCCAATAATCCGGGCCGTAGGGGATACGGGTTAACTCTCCGGCGTCCAAAAGATACAGTTTTGCACTGCCAAAATCTTTTTCCCAAACCAAAATATCCTTTCCCAGAAAGGATATTTTCAAATCTTTTTTGACAAACCCTTCGGAAGATAAAGCGTTTTCGTTATCCTGATAAGCTAGCCCAAAAGCGGTAAAATCTTTGCCTTGTTTTCCCGATTCCAGAAGATAATCAGCTGCCAGTACTCCCAACCCTCCGGCAAAATACGGCGCCCGGTCGGACAGGGCATATTCCATAGAGAAGTATGCGATCTTTTTATCCATTGCATTTCATTTTACATTATGGTTTAATCTAAATACCAGTCCTGGAATTCCAGTGATACTGGAATTCCAACGGAAGGAAGGTGAAAAATAATGGAATATACAGATCAAAATCTAACTTGTCGCGATTGTGGCAATTCTTTCGTCTGGACAGCTTCTGAACAGAAGTTCTACGCTGATAAAGGCTTTGCAAACTCTCCCGTCCGGTGCCCTGCTTGTAGAGCTGCTAAAAAAGCTCAAATGGGTGGTGGCGGCGGAGGTTTCGGTGGAGGAAATCGTGGTGGTTATAACAGTGGACCTCGTCAAATGTTTGACGCCACTTGTTCTAGCTGCGGACAGGCTTGTCAGGTTCCTTTCCAACCACGGTTGGATGAGAACGGCAAACCAGTCAAACCAATTTTTTGCAATAACTGCTTTAAATCACAAAAAAGCTAACCTTGTAATTTTTGGTTAAAAAAAGCCCCGCCTTTGGCGGGGTTTTTTTTGGTGGTTTACCTTCAAGAGGGGAGGTCTCTGGAAGCTATTACGTCATCCCGCCGTTGGCGGGATCTTCTTTTTTATTTAAAATATATCTGTGTCATCCCGAACTTGTTTCGGGATCTCTTTTTATT
>CAYHYP010000021.1:5686-9857 GCA_964360925.1 uncultured Gammaproteobacteria bacterium
GGGGAGGAGATTTTGACCGGAGGGGGCTAAATAAAATCTTGGAAATTTTCAATATTGATTAAATTTACTTTTAATTGTGATACCCCGATGTCAGTATTAGTACTTCTATTGACATTTGTGTCATCCCGAACTTGTTTCGGGATCTCTCGCGAATGCGAGCTATTTATATTTTTTTAAATATCTATTTTATAGATTCCGGATCAAGTCCGGAATGACACTTTACCTTCAAGAGGGGAGGTCTCTGGAAGCTAAGCGTGTCATTGCGAGGAATGTAATGACGAAGCAATCTTCTTTTGAGATGCTGAAAAAATTTCAGCATGACAGTTTTACTGTCTTATTTCCCCACTCGGGGAGGAGATTTTGACCGGAGGAGTAGTTTTAGCATTTGGCAAATTTTTGACGGCTGCCGATGGGGTTGCCAGTTCGGCGGAAGCCGAGGAAATAGGCGCCGTTACATCCTGAATTTCCTGATTTACTTTATCACAATCCGCATTTTCGGTGGCACAAACCAATTGGGCGGTCAATTGCAATTCCTGCACCGCTTGTTCTGTCAGATTCAAAGCCTTCAAACTTTGGGCCAAATTGTAATGCGCGTTGGCATAATCCGGTTTCAAATTGGCAGCCAAAGAAAACGCTTGGGCGGCCGATTGCCAGTTGTTGGCAGAAAAATACAAACTTCCCAAAGCAAATCTCAAGGAGGCATTGGTTGGGTCAAGGGAAATTGCCTGATTCAAAGAAGCCAGCGTCCATTGATCGGCACCTTGGGCAAAATTGATCAAACTGCGGTAGATGTTGGCCAAATTTTCCCAATTTGATGCCTTCAAAGGTTGCAAAGAAGCGGCGTTGCGGCCCTCACGGATTGCCTGTTGGACCAATTGGGTGACCATATTTTTTTGTTCCTCCGTTAAATCTTTTTGGCTGGCAAGGGAATCGGCCAAAGCCAAATTCGTTTGGGCATAGGCCACGCGGTAGTTGTCATTGTTGGGATTTAAAGTTACGGCCTGAATTTGTAAATTGTATGTATCCGCGCCCAAATTGGCGTTGGCGGCATAAAGAGATTGGGCATAATAATAGTCAGCCATCAAAACCTTGCCCAATTGAGATCCCACAAAAAATATCAAAACCAAAACCACCAGGGGGATAATACTATTGATAATGAAATTTTCCGGCAAAGAAATTTCCTTTTGATGAACTACGGATGTATTTTCCGCCAGGTTAAAATAGACTACCAAAAAGCCCAAAACGGAGAACATGGCGACGGTCAAGGTGGTGGTGGACGGCAAGACGGCAAAGATGGCCAGGATTAGCCCCAAGGAGATGAACAGTCCCTTTTCCAAAACGGACAAATTCAATTCAAATCTTTTTCTGGCCAATTTCAAAACACGATAGACAAGAAAAATCATGGCGCAAAGTCCCACCAATCCGACAGTGGTCAAAAGATAAAAATAGAATGGTCCGCCGCTGGTAAATCGGGTATTCCACAAAACGGTATTGTTAAGGCTAATGGGGCGGTAAAGGGTGAAAGCATCCACGAAATTGGCCGGCCCGACTCCAAAAAAGACGGTATTTAATGTTTGCCCCAAAGTCCCGGTGGCAATTTTCCACCCAACTTCAAAAGGCAAAACGGCAGGACTTAATTTAAACAAACTGTATGCACCGGCGGCCAAACCGGCAATATTGGCAACCACCAACGCCAAGCTAAAGGTTTTTTTGGCTCTTAAATAATATCCCAAGGCCAAAGGTAACAGGGCTGCCAACAGCATCATTTGTGAAAGTACCGATCCTGTAGGGCTAAAACTTAAATTGAAAAAGATGAATTTGAACTGTGCCGCTACTCCAATTATTTGCACAACCGTCCAGACGGAAAGCAGGGCGCTGCTAACTAAAAGTGACTTTATCAGCGTCAAAAGAGTGCTTTCTTTTTTAACTATTTGGGTAATGGCAAAGAACAGCAAGGCTCCACCAATGTAAACAAGGGTGTCAGACATAAAACCGGTAAAGCGGTTTATGGACAAATAGGCGGAAACACCGGCGGAAAGAGCAAAAAGAACGATGGGGGCATCAAAAATAGAGCGGGTTAAAACCAATTTTTTCTCGGTAAAAACTTTGACACTAAAGGCAAAAGTTAAAATTAAACCGGTCATTAATAATAGACTTTGTTTGGGAAAATCAAACCAATTGGCAACCACCGGCAGGAAAAATAGGGGAGTCAAAAAGCAGATTGCGGCAAGCATAAAGACGGAAAATGCCTGCAAACGGTCGGCAAATTTTAATTTTTGAGTTTGGCTCAAACTATCCACGGGATTTGTTAATTCCTGGAAAGTAGGAACGGCACTTTCTTTAATAAAAAACTTTTTTAAATTAAACATATTTGTATTTGAGATCCCGAAACAAGTTCGGGATGACAATTATACTTTTATACTTTTAAACTTTGTTTTTTTGTGTCATGCTGAAATGAATTCAGTATGACATCTTTATGCTTTGTATTTCTGTGTCACCCTGAACTTGTTTCAGGGTCTCTTTTTATTTTTTATTTAAAAATATATATTTAATAGATTCCGGATCAAGTCCGGAATGACACTCAATTAATCAAATTAGTTAAAACTATTTTATCTGTTTTGTAAAGAGTTGGATTTGATTCCGGGGCTACATATAATGTTTCTGTTTTATCAGGTTTGGCAATTCTTAAAACTTTTTGATAATCACTTTCCGGCAACAAACTCAAAGAAACCGTTTTATTATTTGTAGAAGTTGCCAACAAATATCCTATGAAAACTCCAATGATTAAAAAAACCGGAGCGCTGAAAGCCAAGGCCAAATTAAATTTATTGGCTTGAATCGCGAAAGTACTATTAATAATACTCAACTGCGCTTTAATTTGGGAGTAGCTTAAACCCTGATTTTTTAAATTTTCAATTTTTCGCAACGTGTTAACTACGGATTCAGGATAACAGCCAGAAATTTTTCCGTTGGCCAACTTACGGCGGATAGCAGAGGGGATCAAATGTAGCTTTGAAAGATACGCCAAGTGAATCTTATCAGTCCCTGACATTTTTACGATTTGTTGAATTGGTACGAGTTGTTCTGGTAACATATATCTCAATATTTCTTTTAGAATAAACTATCTTTTTACCTCTTGTCAATAGAACAAACTAGGTCAATATATTTTTGTCATTCCGGGCTAGACCCGGAATCTATATTAATGTAATATAATAAATAATATGGATAAATATGATCCATCAGTAATAGAACCCAAGTGGCAAAAGGTTTGGGAGGAAAATGGTTTAAATATAATTGACATTAAAAAAGCCAAAAAACCTTTTTACAATTTGATGATGTATCCATACCCTTCGGCTGAAGGATTACATGTGGGGAACATGTATGCGTTTACTGCCGCCGATATTTACGGACGTTTTAAAAGATTTCAGGGATACGACGTCTTTGAACCTATCGGTTTGGATGGTTTCGGAATTCACAGTGAAAATTATGCTCTTAAAACAGGTAAACACCCCAAAGATCACGCAGCAGCTACAGAAATAAATTTTTACCGTCAGCTCCATAAAATCGGGAACATGTTTGACTGGTCAAAAACAGTGGAAACATACAGCAATAGCTATTATAAATGGACCCAGTGGCTATTTGTTCAAATGTTTAAAGCAGGTTTAGCTTACCGTGGCAAATCAAATGTTAATTTCTGCCCGAAGTGCAAAACGGTTTTGTCTGATGAACAAGTTATCGATGAAAAATGCGAACGCTGTTCTACAGTTGTAGAAAAAAAGGAAATGGAACAGTGGTTTTTTAAAATAACTGCTTACGCCGACCGTCTGTTAAAAAATCTTGATAATCTTGATTGGACATCAAAAGTAAAATTGACTCAAAAGAATTGGATTGGGAGAAAAGAAGGAATGAAGATAGAATTTAAAATTGCCCGTCATCCTGGAAGCCGCCAACGGCGGCTGATAGGATCTTCCAAGATAGATGCTAGTGGCGAAGCCTCGAGCTCGCTCATCGCTTCGCTCCAGCATGACGAGTTTATTGAAATCTTTACCACCAGGCCGGAGACTATTTTAGGCGCTACTTTTGTAGTTTTATCTCCAAATCATCCATTTGTTAAAGAAAAAAAGATACTATCGCTTCGCTCCAGGATGACGAGTGAAGGAATAAATACTGG
>CAYHYP010000022.1:0-8996 GCA_964360925.1 uncultured Gammaproteobacteria bacterium
CGTTTGCAATTAATGAAAATCTTACGGCATCGGCTCCGTATTTTTCCGCCATGTCAATGGGGTTAATAACATTTCCTTTACTCTTGCTCATTTTTTGACCGTCAATATCTCGCACCAACCCATGAAGATACACGGTTCTAAACGGAACTTCGCCGGTTACATATATTCCCAACATAATCATTCGCGCTACCCAAAAAAATAAAATATCATAACCGGTTTCCATTACCGTTGTGGGATAGAATTTATCAAAGTCTCCGGGCTGAGTATTTTTTAATGTGGCAAACGGCCATTGACCGGAGGAAAACCAAGTGTCAAAAGTATCAGTTTCTCCTTCAATGGGAATTTTCATTCCCCAAACAATTTGTCTGGAGATATTCCAATCACGGATATTTTCCATCCATTGAAAAAAAGTTTTTTCAAAACGTTTGGGTAAAATCTTAATTTTTCCACTTTTAACTGCTTCAATTGCTGTTTTAGCCAACGGCTTTGTTTTAACAAACCATTGGGGAATAACCATTGGTTCAATTGTAGTTCCACATTTATAACAAGTAGCTACATTATGAATATAATTCTCATCAACATGATCAATTAAATTCATTTTTATCATTTCCTGATAAACAGCTTCTCTTGCCTCTGCAATTTTCATTCCGGAAAATTTTCCCGTTAATTCATTTAACCGCCCATTAAGTTCAATAACGCGTTTTATTGGTAAGTTGTGTCTCTGACTAATTTCAAAATCCATAGCGTCATGAGCGGGAGTAACTTTTTCAATGCCGGTTCCAAATTTTGGATCAATTGCATCGTCCGCTACAACCTTAACTTTAAAGGGTCCATTTACACCCATAATTTCTATTTCTTGCCCCAAATACTTTACGTATCTTTTGTCCCCCGGGTGAAAAGCAACTGCGGTGTCACCGAATTTAGTTTCAGGTCTGGTAGTGGCTAGAATGAAGGGTCCGTATTTAATGTAAAATAAGCGATCTTTTCTTTCAACATAATTTATCTCCAAATCAGAAAAGGCTGTTCCACATTTAGTACAATAGTTAACAATTCTTTCACCACGGTAGACTAAATCATCTTTGCGAAGTTTTTCAAAAGTTGCATAAACTATTTTTATAATTTCCGGATCCAAACTAAATTTTTCTCTGGACCAGTCTAAAGAAAAACCAAGTTTTTTTAATTGCTGACGAACTCCGTCTTTATTTTTTTCTACAAAATCCCAGATCATTTGGTACAGAGTTTCATTATCAAACCCAAAACGGCTTTTGTCTTGTTTTTTTAACTCTTTTTCAAAAACGAATTGCGTTTCAATACCGGCATGGTCAAAACCCGGCAACCAAAGTGCGGCGTCACCCAACATGCGATGGTAACGAATTAAAACATCTTCAATTGCAAACAAGGCATGTCCCAAATGTAGATCGCCATTGGCATTGGGCAAGGGGAGAATAATACTATATGGTTTTCCGTTGGGATTAACTTCGGGTTTAAAATATCCCCCCTTTTCCCACATCTCATAAATCCGTCCCTCAACGTCCTTGTGATTGTACTGTGGTTCCATAAATTCATTTTAGCACGTCTTTGCTTGTTGACAAACACGCAACCTAAACATAATATCCGCTCAAATGAAGAAGATTTTGATTTTTCTTATAGTCTTAAGCTTTTTATTGGTTTTTCCGGTAAAAATAAATGGTAGTGAGTTATTGCCAAGTGGTCAAATAATAGAGTCGGATTTTATTAGAGTTGGAGAAACTGTCCAGATCGACGGAGAAATAAAAGGGGATGCGTATTTAGCCGGAACAGTCGTTACCGTTAACGGAAAAATAGATGGAGATCTTTTTGTGTTGGGCGGGAAAGTAAGCGTTAATGGCCCGGTTGGGGGGAGTATCAGAATTTTAGGGGCAGATGTTACCAGTAACAGTTCCGTAGACAGAAGTGTTTTGTTAATTTGCGCCAATTGCACTGTTACCAAAAGATCCACAATGTCCGGAAGTTTAATGGTGGTGGCTTCTAATTTGGAACAATCTTCCGGCAGAGTGGGGAGAGGTTTTAGGTTTTTTGGAAACCGTTTATATCTTAATTCCGAAGTCGCTAACGAAGCTTTTGTAGTTGCAAATCAGGAATTTCTATTGGGACCAAGTGCCTCAATTTCCGGCCAGTTAAAATATACCGGAAATAATGCCGCTATTTTGGAACCCGGGGCGACGGTTGCCGGAGAAATTCTTTATCAAAAAACAGACAAAGAAGGTAACTTCCCCCGTTTTTTTGGAGCTAAAAATATTTTGGCTTCTTATCAGAGGATTAAACCTTTAACCCAACTTTTTGGTTTGACAGTTTCTGCTTTAATTGGTTTTGTTCTTCTAGGATTATTTCCTAAAGGATTTGAAAAAGTGGTTATGGCGATTGAAAATAAACCCTATGCCAGTTTGGGTTGGGGAGTAGTTGCCAGCTTGATGATTCCAATGGTAGCGGTACTTTTTGCTTTAACAATTGTAGGAATTCCCGTATCTCTGGTTCTATTGTTGATGGGATATGTGATTTGGATAGTGGTGTCATATTTTTCCGCGTTTTTTATTGGTAGAAAAATTTTACTGGTTAGATTTGGTGAAAGAAGGGGGTGGGCATTGGTTTTGGGATTGGTGTTAATTTACGTTTTGGGATTAATACCCATTATTGGAGCCTTGATAAAATTGGTTCTGTTTCTTTTGGCATTTGGGGCAATTATTCTTTCCTATAAACAGCCGGAGATTTTTAAAAACAAGGCCGCCCAAGAATTAATTATTCTGGCCAAAAGGGGCCGCGGTCGCCCACGGAAGTAGTTTTTATTTCATCTAGTATTTTAGATATTCTATTGATGGCTTTTCCCATATTTCTCATGCCTTGCCCGACGGGATAAAAGGTTGGATAGATATTGAAATTTTGGTCGTTAATCTTTAGCACTTCATGGGCGGTTTCTGTGTATCCGGACACTTTAACTGGTCGTTTTAGGATAAGACTACTTACTTGATTGCCAAAAGGAATAAGGGCTTTTGGCTTGACAGCAAGAATTTCCTTAAAAGTTTGGGGTAGATAGTCTTTGAAAATAGAATCTTTCAGCGGCCGGGCGTCAATTTGGGTGCATTTAGCCAGGTTTGTTAGGTAAGCTCCGTGTTCAGCAATATCCAAATAAAGGTTCTTGACAAAACTTGGTGTCCAATCAGATAGTTTTATTGTTTGTGTTTTGATAAAAAATTTGTTCGAAAGAAGTTTAGTGGCATGGAGAAGTTTCCAGATGTTTTTTGTGCCAATCCAAGGAGCCCTGATTCCATTCCAGCTCGGAAGAGCAGAAATATTTTTAGCTGTTGGGTTCATTAGAAGCAAGAAAATTTTGGCATTTTTTGTTTGCCCGGCGCCATAAATAGGAGAAAAATCTGGATCCCCATATTTTTGATGAAGCTTATTAAGTTCTGGGAAAAACTGTTTTAATTGTATCATTGCAGTAGAATAATATCATGCTTTTTGGAGCGCATCAATCAATTGGTGGGGGGCTTGATCAAGCGTTGAAACGAATTGCAGCAATTGGTGGTGACTGTCTGCAGATTTTTTCTTCAAGTCCGCGGGAGTGGAATAAGCCTAAAATGCTCACTAACCCGGCTAAATTTTTAATTCCGATCTATTTCCACGCAACTTATTTAATTAATCTTGCAGATCCAGGGGAAATTGGTAGAAAATCGATAGAAATGTTGGTGGCAGAACTTAATTTTGCCAAAGAAATAGGAGTTATTGGAAGTGTTGTTCACCTGGGGTCGTATAAAAACGGCAATGCGTTGAAGGAAAATATGAAGGAGGTTTTGGCTAAGACGCCAAAAGAGACATTTCTTATTGCCGAAAACTCCGGGACAAGAAAAATTGGACAGACACTTGATGAGTTGGCGGAAATTGCCGGTTGGGACAGCCGAATTAGAATTTGTTTGGATACTTGTCATTTGCATGCGGCCGGGTATCATTTAAATGATTTTAGTTTGTGGAATAAATTGGAGTTGGTTCATATTAATGACAGCAAAGACGAATTTGGAAGTTTGCGTGACCGGCATGAAAACATTGGAAGGGGAAAAATTGGAACAGAGGAATTTAGAAAGGTGATCAACGACCCTCATTTAAAAAATACCCCATTGATTTTAGAGGTACCCGGGTTTGATGGTAAAGGGCCGGATAAAATGAATTTGGACATATTAAAATCATTGGTTTAGGAATTGCTAATTTATATCTAACCCCGGGTCGGCCTGGATTTGTTTCCAAGAGACGGGCTCGTAATTAAAAAAGGCAGCAGAAGCAATATAGGCGGCATTATCAGTGCAAAGATTAATTGGTGGACAAATTGCTTGTGGCAATTTTTCTCTTAATCTCTTGTTGGCGGCTACTCCCCCTGCCAGTAAAATATTTTTTACTTTAAATTTTTCTGCGGCAAGAAGTGTTTTTTTGACCAGGACATCAGTGATAGCTTCTTGCAGTTCAAAAGCCATTCCATTGGGATCTTCATTTTTTCTGTAAAGGACCGCAGTCTTCAATCCGGAAAAACTAAAATCAAAACTTTTTTCATTTATCATTGGACGTGGAAGCTTAATTGTAAATTGTAAATTGTTAATTGTAAATTTGGAAGCTGCGGCTTCGACAGCCGGCCCTCCCGGGTAACCAAGGTTTAAAACTCTGGCACATTTGTCAAAACATTCTCCGGCGGCGTCATCCCGTGTTCCCCCCAGAAATTCAAAGTCTCCATGATCTTTCATTAAAATTAATTCACTGTGGCCACCACTAACTAATAATACTAATGCGGGGAATTCCGGAGTGTCATTTATCCAATTAGCGTAAATGTGGCCAATTAAATGATTTACAGGAACAATGGGTTTATTCCAAGCAAAGGCCAGAGCTTTTGCCGTTTCCACTCCCACTAATAAGCTACCGATCAACCCGGGACCATATGTCACTCCGATGGCGTCTATTTCGCAAACCAACGCTTCGTCTATTACCGGAATTATAGACTTCACTTGTTCCCGTGCCGCTTGTTCCGGAATGATTCCGCCAAATTTGGCGTGCATGGCTTGGCTGCTAGCCACAACATTGGAAATAATTTTTGTGCCGTCCTCAACTATTGCCGCCGCCGTTTCATCACAACTGGTCTCAATACCCAATATTTTCATATTTTTGTTCCCCTTAAATATCTTGCGAGACAAAATTTAATTTCCAAAAGAAACTGTTAAATTGGTTCCCGTTGCTGTGGCGAGACGATGGAGAAAAGAAAGAGAAGGCAAGTGTTCACCGCTTTCCACACGGGAGATAACAGATTGTTTAGTTTTAAGTTTTTTGGCTAGAGACTGTTGGGTAAACCCCTTGTGAAGTCGAGCTAATATTAATTGTCTTGCTACCTCATATTCTAGCCTGGTTTCTTTCAAAGCTTTTCGGACTTTTGGATCTCTAAGTAGTTGTGCTCGGTGTGTTTTCCAATCCATAATAGTTTTATTATATCACTATTTTGTGATAATGCAATAATTAGTTTTGCCGAATTTTATAATCTTGAAACCGCTTAACCGCAGTTTTAATTTCTTTTATGTCAGTCTTTTGAGTTTTCTTTTTAAATCCATGCAGGAGAAGAAATTTCATTCCTGAAACAGAAATGTAAAATATTCTAAGACTGTCACTCCCAAGAATTCGTAGTTCCCAAAGTTCTGTCCCAGAAAGTTTTTTGGCATGAGGGGCACCCAGTTTAATTCCAAATTCCGTAAGCAAATCGAAAGTATCAATTATTTTAGATTTGGCATTAACCTCCAGAGAATTGATAAATTCTGAAACTGGAGATCTGCCTTGCGGAGTTTTGTAGTAAATTATTTCCCATTTCTGATTAGTCATAATTTAATTTATTTTTGTCCCTCTTAAATATCTTGCGGGCCAGGGAACGTAATTGGAAATGACGGTTTCATTAATAAGAATATTTTCTCCACGGGTTACCGTTCTTTGGAAATATACTTTGGCTCCATAATGAGCCGTATCAACTTGTCTAATTTGACCAATTGGACTAATTGGATCGTCCTCGTAGATTGGTTCCGGTGGCGGTGATACAGAAAGAAAATTTGGTCCGGCAATAATTGTTTTCCTTCCATCGCTGCTGCCAAAAATGTCAAAAGTAAGTTTCATATTTACGGTGTCATAATTGGTTTGAATCAGCAACCAACCCCCGGTGTCATTTTTAAATTTCAGATCCGGTGACGGGGGGTAAACGGTAGCATCCAACCCCGGGGCAAATCCTCCTTGTTCATAAAATCCCACTCTATATGAATGGGCCTCGCGTTCTATCACCGGCAAGCCGGCATTTAACACTGCTCTATAAAGAGTAGTGGAAACTTGGCAAACTCCACCACCGTCATCAAGAACCGTTTTCCCTTCTTTTATGGCATAGGCTTTTTGATATCCAAAAACAGCAGACACGGTACCGATGGCTTGGTCAAAAGAAAAAATATTCCCCGGAGCAATCAAACTCCCGGAAATTTTTTTCGTTCCTAAACCGATATTGTAAATTCTGCCGGGGATTGAATCAAAAAAATAAGATTCGCCGCGTCCCAAAAGATCACGGATACCCAAAGTGTCTGCAGTGGAACTTTTAATGTTTGGTAAAACCGTATTGGTGGGAATTTTAAACAACCAGTTATGAGAAATGTTTTTAAGTTTGGCAAAAGTAATGATTTCCGAAAGTAATTTTTCCCGGTTAATTTTTATTCCGTTTTCAGAATTGCGAAAAGCGGTTACTCTGCCCTTACCGTCGGGACCGGCCCCGGGGACAAATTCATAAACCGCGTTTATTGGGTCCTTTTCTATTTTGGAGGAAATCTTTGCTAACATTTTTTCCAAATTATCTTCAGTCAGACTGATTTCCAGGGGAAGATCAATGTTTCCTTTCCAGGCATCAAAAATTTGCAAAAAATTATAATAAGGATTGGCCGTTTGACGGCCGACGGAATAGGCCCTTTGGGCCATAAGACCCATATCCAAATGTAAATTTAAATCCTTGCCGGTAGCAGAGATTGAGGCGTTGGGATGAGATAAATCTATTTTTAGAATGTCTAAGTCTATAGGATAGTTGAAAACTTCATTTTGGGCGATTTCTGTTTTAGTTTTTCCGGAAACATCAATTCCGGAAATTTTTACTCCGGGATAAATTTTATCCTTTTGGACCAACGAAAAACCCAGGTATAACAGGCTGCAAAGAATTATTATAGTCAGGACAGCTCCTAGAACAAAAAAGAAAAATAATTTCAAAAAAGGTCGTAGGTGTTGCATAGTGATTATATTTTTGATACTTTAATTGTACATGCATGACCTATTAGAAAACAAGAAACTTCTTTTGATGATTGCCGGAGGTATCGTGGTTATTTTTATTGTTCTCTTGATTGTTATTATTAGTATTTTGCGTGGAGCGGGACCGGTTACTCTTACTTATTGGGGCTTATGGGAGCCGGAATCAGTTTATTCAGGAGTTATTGCCGATTATAAAAGAATTCATCCTAATGTAACTATAAAATACGCAAAACAGTCACCAATAAATTACCGTGATCGGGTAGTGGCAGCCGTTAGTAAAGAAAATGGTCCGGATATTTTTAAAATTCACAATTCCTGGTTACCTACAATGAAAAATTCTTTATCTTCCGTCCCGTCTTCTGTCTATTCAGCCGTCAGTTTTAAGTCCACTTTTTACCCGGTGGCGGTGTCTGATTTAACGGTTTCCGGTGTTCCATACGCCGTTCCTTTGGAAATTGATACTTTGGCTTTGTACGTCAATGAGGATATTTTTAGGAGAGGGAATGCGGGAATTCCCACGGTTTGGGACGGAACAGGTAGTTTTAGAGAAGTGGCCAAAAGATTAACCGTACGGGATGTTAATGGCAGGATTACGGCGTCAGGTGCGGCGTTGGGAACGGTCGGGAACACCGATCATTGGCAGGATATTGTCAGCCTTATGATGATTCAGTCAGGAGTGAATATAAACCAGGAATCCAATTCTCAACAAGCGGCTCAAGCCTTGTCTTTTTATACTTCGTTTGCCAAAGGAAGCGAAAGAACTTGGGATGAAACCATGGACGGCTCTACTTTGGCTTTTGCTTCGGGCAAAGTTGCCATGTATATTGGCCCCTCGTGGCGGTATTTTGATTTTAAAGCTATGAATCCGGATTTAAATTTTAAAGTAGCTCCTATCCCTCAATTACAATCTCAAAGTCAAACACTAAATTATGCCACTTATTGGGCAGAAGCAGTATCTGCCAAAAGTAAAAATCAAAAAGCGGCCTGGGAGTTTGTAAAATATCTTTCCTCCAAAGAAGTAATGACCAAACTTTATACCGCTCAATCTAAAATCAGGACTTTTGGTCAGCCTTATTCCAGAGTAGATATGAGTGGGCTTTTAACATCTGACCCAAATGTTGGGCCGTTTATATCCGGAGCACCGACGGCAAAAAGTTCTTTCCTGGCTTCTTTTACGGGGGACGGGGAAACAGGTATCAATTCCAAAGTTTCCAAATATTATCTTGATGCCATCAATTCCGTTCTAAAAGGTACGGACATCAAAACCGCTCTGGAAACCGTCTCAAAAGGCATGTCACAACTAATTAAGTAACCACAGACGCCATAGACATCAAATAAGTGTCATGCTAAACTTGCGGGGGTGTCATGCTGAACTCGTTTCAGCATCTCTCGCGAATGCGAGTATAACTTACGCGAAATTTGTAAATAATAATCAACCGTCATCCTGGAAGCCACGCCGAAAGCGTAGCTGATAGGATCTATCTTTGTCATTTTCTTAAATTATTAGCTTTAATTTTTCTCTGCGCGCGCGTTGCGATTGCCCGGCAATCGCATTTTTCGCCCTTCGGGCAAGTGTACTTTTGACAACAGAATTTGACAAAATATACGCTCTCACTTATAATAAAGCATATGGCAGAAGTGTTAATTGCTGGAAGAGACGCTTTGGGGATTCT
>CAYHYP010000023.1:0-3126 GCA_964360925.1 uncultured Gammaproteobacteria bacterium
GGAAATTTCTTTTTTAAGACGATCTATTGAAGAAATATAGTTTTGAATAAGCCCCGTTATAGTTACCCATGTATCTTCCATAATAAATTAGTTTACACTTTTTTTAGGTCTTCGCACAAGAGCTATTTCCAAAACCTCATCCATATTGGAAACGAATCTAAAATCCAAATCTTTAAGAATATATTTTGGAATATCTTCCAAATCTTTTTTGTTCTCCTTTGGTAAAAGAATAATCTTTACCCCCGCCAAATGAGCTCCAATTACTTTTTCTTTAACTCCTCCAATTTCCAAAACTCTGCCGCGCAAGGTAACTTCTCCCGTCATTCCCACAAATTTTTTAACCGGAATTTTTGTCAAAGCAGATGCCAAGGCTGTAGTTATAGCAGAACCGGCAGATGGACCGTCTTTAGGAATAGCCCCTTCGGGAACATGAATGTGAATATCAATTTTCTGGAAAACATTTTCCGAAAGACCGAGTTCTTTCCAACGGGAACGGACATAGGAAAGAGCCGCTTTGGCAGATTCCTGCATCACATCTCCCAGCTTTCCGGTTATGGTTAAACTTCCTTTTCCGGGCATGGTGGCCACTTCTATCAAAAGAATCCCTCCGCCGGCTTGAGTCCAAAATAACCCGGTAGAAAGACCTATTTCATCTTTCCTTTCAGCAATGGTTGAAGAATATTTATAGGGACCCAAATATTTTGCTAAATTTTTAGCTTTAATAACAATTTTTTTAGCATCAGGGACATCGATAATTTTTTTGGCAATTTTACGAAAAACGTGAGCAATTTCCCGTTCCAAATTACGCACTCCGGCTTCATGAGTATAACGCTCTATTATTAGTTTAAGAGCATTTTTTGCCACTTCTGCCTGTTGGGGCTTTAAACCATTGGCTTCCAGTTGTTTTGGAATAAGATATTTTTCCCCGATGGAAAATTTTTCCGCGCCGGTATAACCCGGAAAATGAATTATTTCCAGACGATCCAATAACGCCGAGGGAATCGTTTCCAGGACATTTGCCGTGGTTATAAATATTACATCCGAAAGATCAAAAGGAACTTCCAGATAATGGTCGGAAAAATCGGCATTTTGTTCGGGATCCAAGGCTTCCAAAAGAGCGGCAGAAGGATCACCGCGGAAATCACTGCCGATTTTATCTATTTCGTCAAGCATAAATACCGGATTTCTGGTTCCGGCATGTTTAATTCCTTGAATAATCCGTCCCGGCAAGGCTCCAACATAAGTTCGTCTGTGTCCCCGAATTTCTGCCTCATCACGGATTCCTCCCAAGGAAATTCTGGCAAATTTACGGCCCAAGGCTCTGGCAATAGATTTTCCGATAGAAGTTTTCCCCACTCCCGGAGGACCTACAAAACAAAGAATTGTTGGAGTAGTAGCTTTTTTCTTAATATTTTCAGGATTTTCTTCACTTAATGAATGCTTTAACTTCAAAACAGCTAAATATTCCAGAATTCTTTCTTTTATTTTTTCCAAACCAAAATGATCCTCGTTTAAAATTTTTTCGGCGTCGGAAATGTTAGTATTATTTGGCGATTTAATATTCCAAGGCATTTCCGTAAGTGTTTCCACATAAGATCTGATATAACCCGTTTCCGGATTCATTGGGCTCATCTTTTCAAGACGTTTAATTTCCTTTAAAGTCTTTTGTAAAACTTCTTCGGACATACCGGAATCTTTGGCTTTTTTCTCCAATTCTTTTATCTCACTTGCATCTTCGTCCATTTCTCCCAACTCATGCTCTATAGCTTTTTTACGCTCCATTAATAAATTTTGTTTAACATTTTTATCAAATTTTTCCTGGTTGGAAAAAACAATTTTTCTTTCCAGTTCAATCATATTTATTTCTTTTGCCAGCTGTTCGGCAACTTTTTTTAATCTACTTTTAACATCAGTTTCCTCAAACAAGGATTGTTTTTCCTCAACCGTAAAGTCCAAAACCTGACCCATTTGATTAGCAAGTTCGGCGGCTCCTAAACCTGAAGTTATCCGAACTAAAACAAAAAAATCAAATCCCCGACCCAAACGGATTGCTCGTTGAAATTCGGCAGTAATATGAGAAACCAAGGCGGAAATTTCCGGATCACTGGTCAGCATTTGATCGGGAATTTCTTCCAGTTCAGCCACAGTAAGGTCCTCCAAAGTTTGGAAGCGCACAACTTTAGCTCGACTAACACCCGAAACCAAAACATTTACTTCCGATTCGCTTTGAAAAATATGTTTAATTTGGCAAATAGTACCGGTTGTGTATAAATTAATTTCCGCAGGATCAAGTTCATTATTGTTTTTTTGAGCCGTAATAAATATAAGACGGTTTGTATCGGCGGCACTTTTTAAGGCAGCCACAGATTTGGATCTGGAAAATACTAAAGGGACTTCGGTAAAAGGAAATACCGGTCCGTCACGAAGTGGAGCTACTGGTAAAATAATTGACACGTTGGCAGTCTAACATCGTAATTGCTAGTTGTCAATGACAATTCTTCGTCATCCTGGAGCGAGTGAAACGAGCGATAGGATCTATTTCGTCATTCTGGGCGGCTCCATAATCTGTTGGTCCAAATAGTGAAAATTAACCGATCGAAGTCGCTCCCGTTCGTACCTGAAAGTTCCTGCTATCAATCCGGCGGTATCTTAATATCAAAAATTTACAGAGGGTGTCTCATTATACATCGAGGCATGTGTTCTCTTTTAGTTAATTCCTTCTGACCAGCAGCACAAACAGCCCCACATCCAAATTCTTTGGCAAAAAGACAACTTACAGATCTTCCCTTCAAAGTGGGACTTAGAAACCCAGAACTTTCCCATTCCGTAATAACGGGTCTAACCGTTTTGTCTTTCTCTAATAAGTGTTCTGCATCAGCACCACGACATTCGACTTGTGTTATTGTGTTCATGGAGACATTATAGGGTAGATTCTGTAATTTGTCAAGCTACGGTGAATTATGATATGAAAAGACAGATTCTGGACTTCGGCCAGAATAAGAACCCTTCGCGAAGCTCAGGAACCTTGCGGTCCTCGTCCGGCAGCCGCCGGACTGCGGGCCTAGACGAAAGAAGATTGCTTCGTCGTAAACTCCTCACAATGACACAAAGAAGATGCTATCGCTG
>CAYHYP010000023.1:3226-8687 GCA_964360925.1 uncultured Gammaproteobacteria bacterium
GAAGATTGCTTCGTCGTAAACTCCTCACAATGACACAAAGAAGATGCTATCGCTGCGCTCCAGCATGACGAAGAATGCTCCAGGATGACGTTAGACTGGGAGCGTGAAATAGAAAGTGGTACCTTCGTTGATGTGGGATTGAACGTAAATGTTTCCTCCATGAGATTCTATTATGCCCTTGGCAATAACCAATCCCAAACCCGTTCCTTTATTTTCATTATCAACGGGGTGCAGCTGTTTAAATTTGGAAAACAAATCAGAAATTTTATCAGCAGGAATGCCTGATCCCGTATCGGAAATTGCAATTATTATCACTGGTTTTTGACCATCGGAAACCTTTGGAATATTATCCTGATAATGCCACCTTGTTTCCAAGAAAGTATTGACCTTATATGCCGAAATTGTAATCTTGCCCCCTATGGGAGTGAATTTAATGGCATTAGACAAAAGATTATTCAAAACCTGGGAAATCCTGTCCCTATCAAACTCCAACATCAAGTTTTCTTCCAACATATCTATACAAAGAGCGATAGATTTTGGCGTCGCCAATTGATTAAAGAAAGTGATTCTGTCTTTTATCACCTCGGTAAGATTTGCCTTAATTTTTACAATCTGAAATTTACCGGCTTCAATTTTCGCCGCATCCAAAAGATCGTTAACCAAAGTTAACATTGTGGAAGCCGAAGATTGCATGGTTTTCATTAAATCCTGGCCGGATTGTTGACCGGGAAGCGAAGGATCGCGTAAAAACATATCTGTAGCCCCTCGTACTACCGTCAAAGGAGCCCGCAACTCGTGAACCATCATGGCAGTAAATTCTTCTCTAATTCTATCCAATTCTTTTTGAGCGGTAACATCATGAAAAAGCACCACAGTTCCTAAAATATTTTTATTGACATCTTTTACGGGAGAAATAAGTAATTGAGATGCAACATTATTGATAAATAAATTATCTACCGTAACCAAATCATTTTTTTGGTTACTCTCATCAATTTTTGACCGTAAATCCAGAACGTCAGAAAGTTTTTCCGCAACTTCAAGAATAGTCACTTTTTGGCTGTCGGGCAAGCCTAAAAGGCGAATGGCAGCAGGATTTATAACCATTAAATTTAATCCTGCATCCAACATTAAAACTCCGTCCGCCATAGAAGCCACCATGGAATTTAATTTTTCTTCTTCGGACTGCAGAACTTTTTCCAAATTATTCACTGCCCGGTTTGCTTGAGCTAAAATCTTTGTCAAAACTTCCATTTCCGGACCTTTATATAAACCCGTATCTTTACTGGCAACGATTAAAACACCTGCTCCCCGATTATTGATAGCCAAAGGAACCGTCCAAACGGATTGCGGAGTCGTTTTTAAAGCCTCATCAATTATGGTCCCGGTAATTGATTCTGTCGCATCTTTTGCCTGTGTTCCTTCAAACATTTTTTCCTTAAGAGTATTAAGAAAAGCACGATTTACAGACTCTTGCAGATGAAATCTTATGGTGGCTTTATTCAACGCCTTGTCTAATAACATATAGCCAACAACCGAAAACGGCAGAAGTTTGTCCAGAGATCCAACAATAGTATCCAATATTTTATTAAGATCTAATTCATATCCTATTCTTTCTCCGATTTCCCGAAGAACCAATGTTTCATAGATCTTTTGATTTATTTCTTTTTGGCGTTTAGTCAAATCGTGCTGGTTTACCCGTATTTGAACAAAAGAAACCGCCAAGGTTATCAAAGCAAGAGGAGCCAAATAAAATGTCGGATCCGCGGACAGTACCATGACTCTAGATTAACATTTTTTTAACTAATTTTTCTGCCTCAGGAAGAAATTTTTTTACTACTTCATAAACCAAATCTGCTGATGATTCATCATAAACATGAGATGCCTGGTTTCTTGCGTCAAGAAAATCAAACCATATTTCTACATTTTCAATCAAACCTATTTGAGCCGCGGCTCTGATACTCTCTCTTGGACTGTTTACATCCAAAATTCCACTTGTTTTTACAGGTGTTTGCATTGTTTTCCAACAAAGTTCAAAAGTATACTCAAATCTTTGGATTGTCCCATCCTTATTAATTTGTGTTGGTTCCATTCTTAAGGCATCAGAAATGGTTAATACCGCTTTGGATAATTGTTTGACCTGTAATTGAAATTTATTATCTATAGCCATATAACTTCATTAAGAACATTCTCTCTGAAAGTTTGTGATAAACTATTCAAATCCACTACATCAACACGATAGGGAACACGCGATTTCTCCATCGCTTCACGAACATTCTCTAAAATATAACCGGGAACCTTATCCTTCCCCATAATCACCAAATCAACATCACTAAATTTTAATTGCGTCCCTTTGGATCTTGAACCAAAAAGACCTAATTTGAAGCTTGTTGGCAAGGTAGAAAAAGCAGCATTTTTTATTTGTTTTTGTAAATCCGAGCTCATACCTTAATTATATAACATTTCTTTATGAAATTTAATAGCTATAATTGAACGGGTTTTGCAGAGAGAAGTTGGGATACTTTTTCAGACATTTCAGCCGGAGTGACTTTATATTTCAAAAGATAATCCGTTACCCCAAGGCTAAAAGCCTGTTGAACCAAATTCTCCTGTCCAAAATTCGTCAACATCAAAACGGGAATATCTTTCAACTCCGGATCTTCCTTTATCTTTTGCAACGTAGCAATACCATCAGTTTTTGGCATCATCACATCCAATAAAATTAGATTTGGTTTTTCCGCTTTTGCTTTTGCCAAACCATCGTCCCCATCAACGGCTTCAACAAATTGGAAACCCTTGGAAGAAAGCTCTAAACCATAAAGCTGACGGAGAGATTGATCATCATCAATTAAAAGAATTTTTGCATCCATATATTCATTTAAACATCAGTTTAACGGTTTGACAAGGGGGAGAGATCTTTCGTTAATAATTAGCTCCTCAAGTAAATTTTTGACCTCTAAGGGATTTTGTATTTTAATTAAATTTATCTCAATCGGGGAACGCCCTGCGGTATGAATCGTGATATCTCCCACTCCGTAACTTAATTTCATAAAAAAGTCTTCCTTAACCTCCAAATGAGTTATTTTGTCATACGGTGCCGAGGTTGTTTTCACCGAAAATACGCCGTCTTTGACAATTATTCTTCTGTTGGTTAATAAATAAGTTTTACTGTGCCGGAGATGAATAACTTTTAACAAAAAGGGCAAACCAATCAAAAGAAATGACAACGGCGAAAAAATGATGACGTTGGTCCAAAAATACCGGTTTCCAATCCCGAATACGGAAACAATTTCTTCTCCTTTGGCTAAATATTTAAGGTATTTTTTATTGTCAGGCATACTTCATTTTTCCAGTTTTTTGTTGTAATGTCAAACCAAACCGTTTTGGGTAAAAATTTTTTCATATAGTCTGATTGTCTTTTGGCATAGGCGTGTTCAGCAAATTTCCATTCTTGAGCCGTTTCGTTGTGGTAACCAATTGTATTAATCAACTTATATTTTGACAACTTCTTTCGTTCTTCCGCCATACCCATAGCCATTCTCTCTTCAACCCTCTTATCTATCCTCTGGTATAAAAATTCATATGGTGCCGTGAGACCAATAATCAAAATGTCATACCCGTCATTCTGGAGCGAAGCGATAGAATCTGCCGTCTTCTTCCCCGCCACTTCTATTGCCCTAATTAGCCGTCTTGGATTTTTCCTATCCGATTCATTCATCCTTTCCCATTTTTTCAAATCTTTTTCCTGTAATTCTTTTTGCAAATTTTGCAAAGTATATTTGGAAAGTTTTTTGCGCAATTTTTCATCGGGTTTGATATGTAAAGTTTGTGATGGCTCTAATAACTCCTTTATGTATAACCCTGTTCCTCCAACAATAATTGGCAATTTCCCTCTTTTCCAAATATCAGCCAATATTTTACTGGCGTAATTAACAAAATCCGAAACATTAAATTGCTTATTGGGTTCAACCAGATCCAGACCCCATTGAAAATTCTTTAAATCCTTTCCTGTTCCAATGTCCATATATTTGTAAACTTGCCGTGAATCCGCAGACAAAATTTCTCCATTAAATTTTTTTGCCAATTCCAAACCCAAAGCCGTTTTCCCACTGGCAGTTGGCCCGATGACAATTAAAATTTTATTCATATAATGTATTTTACATTATGGACAACAGACCAATAGGAATTTTTGACAGCGGTATTGGGGGTTTAACCGTTTTTAAAGCTATAAAAAAGCTTCTACCCAACGAGACTCTAATTTATATTGGTGATACCAAAAGAGCTCCGTATGGCACAAAAAGCCCCAAACAAATCAAAAAATTTGCTTTACAAATCACCCGGATTCTTCTTTCAAAAAACGTTAAAGTAATTGTTGTTGCCTGCAATACAATTTCTGCTGTGGCTCTTAATGAAATTAAAAAAAATAGTCCTATCCCCGTAGTTGATGTTATTTTACCAACTCTACAATCTATAAGAGAAAAAAATATCGCCCTTCTGGCAACTAAGGCCACAGTAAAAAGTAAAGCTTACGGAAATATAAAAAGCGAAGCAGCATCTGATCTGGTTCCCCTTATTGAAAATGGAAATTGGAAAGAAATTCCTGAAATTTTAAACAAACACTTAGAAAAAATCGGTAAAGTTGATTTGTTGATTTTAGGATGCACTCATTTTCCTATTATTAAATCTTTCTTTCCTAAAAATCAAAAAATGTTAGACAGCGCCGTTCCCACGGCTAAAGCCTTAAAAAAATTATTGGAGAAAAACAATTTATTGTCTCAAAAAAATCTGGGAGACAGTATTATTTTTACTTCAAAAACCGCTCTGCCAATTTTTCCCACTGGGTTTTGCGAACTTTCAGAGCCGGATCGGCATCTATTATTTCTTTAGCTTTTTGAAGATATTCTTTTGCCGATTCAGGATTATCCTCTTTTAATAACTTAGCCGCGGACATATAGGCTCCGGATTTCCAAACATGATAATTATAGATAGAAACTTCCTTTTCGTCGGAAGCATCAAGATCAGAAATTCCCTTAATTAACCGATCAATTGCCGTTTTATCTCCTGCTAAATATTCTGCTTCTGCTAAATGAATCTTAAAATCCGCTACCACACCCGCCCTATTGTGATCTTTTGAAGGATTATTAATCTGATTTTCTAAAGCTTTCTTATAAAAAATTACCGCTTGGTCATACTGCTCCAAATCCAGATATGCTTTAGCTAAATTCACATATGGAATAGCCAGCCCTGTTTTATCTTCACAAGTTTCGGCTATTTCCACTGCACTTGCTGTCGCTTGTTTGGCAAGATAAAAATAAACTTTATCTCCGGTTGAACCGGCTAAATGTTTAAGGGCCAAATACCGCACCGCTTGCGCTTCTGCCATTTTTGGTAAATTCCCTTCTTTTTGAAGTTCAAGAGTAGCTTCGTCGGCTAACTGGAGAGATTTCAAAGGATCCCCTTTTTC
>CAYHYP010000024.1:0-8683 GCA_964360925.1 uncultured Gammaproteobacteria bacterium
TTTAAAGAAGCACTTTTACCACTAATTTCTTTAAGTTTTTTTAAAATATCAAAGTGGGGTAATTTGGAAAATTGTGAAGGGGCATATGGTTTTAATGCCGGGATGTCAAAACGAACAGTGTTAAATCCAATAATCCGGTCTGCATTAAGAAATATTTTCCACATGTCGTCAAATTGTTCTTCCCAAAAGCTCATCATTTTTCCTTCTTTTCCAGCCTCTCTGGTATAAAGGGAAACAATGGAGACACCTAAATCCGCAGGGTCATTAGTGCCGGTATCGTTGAAAAACTTCTTGGTCTCAACGTCAAAAATTACTTCAAACATTGTTTGGTGATTATAATTTATGTAATTCGCAAATTGTAGAGACAAGGCAATGCCTTGTCTCTACAACATAATATATATTTCAAATTATTTTTTTAATTTTATATTATTTCTATCCTCATTCCAATTTTTAGGATTATTTTTGATATATTCCCTGATTGCGTAAAACGATTTTTCGTTCCTAATAATATGGTCGTAGAATCGTGGCTGCCACCCAAATAATGTGCTGTCTAACAATTTGTTTATTGTTTTTGTACAAATAGATTTATAGGAACCAATGATCGATGAAACAGTATTTTTTCCTTGATTTTGAAAACGATTTATTTTATTTATATTTGTATTTGTAGAGACAAGGCATTGCCTTGTCTCTACAGGGTTTTCGTCATGATTAATTATCAATATTCCATGCACATGATTGGGCATAACCACAAATTCATCTAATTTTATAAAATGAAAATGTTTAGGTATTTCTAGCTAATATTTATGGGCAATTATGCCCATTTGAGATAATTGTATTTTATCGTTTATGATTTCCCCGAAATAATTTTCGCGATTTTGTGTACAAATAGTAATGAAGTAATATCCGCCCGAAGAATAATCGTAATCTTGCAGTCGTGATGAAGGAATCCTGTATTTATTTTTGTATTTGGTATCCATTATTCATATAAATTTGGTCGGGACGTCGCGAATCGGACGCGAACTACCGCACCCCCAGCGCGGTGTACTACCACTATACTACGCCCCGAATCTATCTAATTTTATCATATTTTCTTATAGATAACCGCTGTTTGGCTACGGTATTCCTCGTTCCAACCGTATTTTAATCCCTGATTGTTTTTTAATTCCAAATCCAAAAAAGTTCCCGGTGCGATGAAAATATAATTCGTATTATACTTTTGCAAAGTTTCATTCCACCCCGGCCGCGCCTGAAGAATTTCCAAGAAAACGGTATATGGACTTTTATGGTTTTCTGTTGGCCAAGCAGGCATTCTTCCATCTACAAAAAATTTCATATTAGGTAATTTCCAAATTAAAAAACCGCCCCATTCATAAGTGTTAAAAACGTTGCCGCTTTTATTTTTAAAATAATCAATCGGAATGTCAGGATAAATTCCTAAATTAGTTATTTGAGCAGTGTTTATTAATAGAATAAGACAAATAATCGGCAGAATGGAAATTGCAAAAATATTCATAATTTCATTAGTAAATACCGGAATAATTTCCAAAAAAACCGGAACTAAAACAAAATAATACAATGGTAAATTTCTTCTGGCGGAAATTGCCATAATTCCAAAAATAATTGCCAGAAAAAAAAGATATCCGGGCTTAACTCTTTTTTTAATTAGTAATATTGTCAAAAAGATAAAACTTCCAATGATTGCCAGGATTTGATTTGTTCCCGGTGCTACCCATTCGGCAATAAGAGTATTAAGCGGAGTAAAAAAATGGCGAAACACTTCCTCATAAATTTTCCAGCCATAAGGATTAATGAAGGTTGCAAAACAGGAAATAATAAAAATAATTATGTTTTTTAATGATCTCTTTTCTATAAATATGTATAACGCAAATACAATCGGCCCCAGAAAAAAACCAGGGTGAGTATTGGCCCAAACAGCAAATAAAACCGGAAGCAACCAAATAAGTTTCGGTTTTCTTAATATTAATATTTCCATCGCCAAAAATAAAAAGGAGGTACTTTGGGAACGGTATCCTAAATTATAAATACTCCACCCACCGAGAATGCTTAAGGAAATTAATATTGCTTTTAATGCAGATGACCCGGAAAAAGTAATTAAGACCAAACAAAATGAGATTGTCATTATTGATGCCCCCAAAAAAGAAACACCAACCGGTCCAAAATGATCATAAACCAAGGAAAGACTGGTGTCATAAATAAGCCGGGGATAAGCCCATTTATATCCTTCAAGATAGTAAGTATAAGTATTTTTGTAAAGACAAGTAGTGTCACCGTTTAGGATTTCATTCCCACAGCGGTAGTGCCAACCAAAGTCGGTATCTTTTATAGGTAGGAAAAATATTAGAAATATTGTCAGCAAAAATAGCAGAGAAATAATTTTAGAAATCATGTCTTTATTTTAATCCTTGATTTTCCCAAAGGAAACAGTTTAAATACGCGGGTATGGCAACAGATCTAAGTCCTAAACTTTCCGCCGTTAAATTGGCAATGGAACAAATAGAAAAACAATATGGTAAAGGTTCCATTATGAAAATGGGGGAAGCCGTTCCCCGGATGGCTACAGAAATTATCCCCACGGGAATTATGGCAGTTGATTTGGCTTTAGGAATAGGCGGCCTTCCTAGAGGAAGAATCATAGAAATTTATGGTCCTGAAGCTTCCGGTAAAACTACCCTGATGCTTTCCGTTATTGCTCAAGCCCAGAAAAACGGAGGAACAGCCGCTTTCATTGATGCCGAACACGCTCTTGATCCGGTTTGGGCGGAAAAATTAGGAGTCAATTTAAATGATCTTTTAATTTCTCAACCGGACACGGGGGAACAAGCATTGGAAATTACCGAAACCTTGATTCGTTCCGGAGGAATTGACGTGGTAATTATTGATTCGGTAGCGGCTCTTGTTCCCAGAGCGGAAATTGAAGGGGAAATGGGTGATTCTATGATGGGCCTTCAAGCCAGACTTATGTCCCAGGCTCTTAGAAAATTGACGGGAGTAATTAATAAGTCTAATACTATTTGTATTTTTACGAATCAATTACGTCAAAAAATTGGAGTAATGTTTGGAAACCCCGAGACAACAACGGGGGGAATGGCTTTGAAATTTTATGCTTCTGTCCGTATGGATATCCGCAAAATTGAACAACTTAAAGAGGGGGATATTGTTATTGGCAGCCGTCACCGGGTTAAAATCGTAAAAAATAAAGTGGCTCCACCTTTTAGAGTAGCTGAATTTAATATTTATTCCGCCACAGGTCCTTCGTATGAAGACGGTTTAATTGATGTTGGGGTGGAATTAAATGTGATTACCAAATCAGGGGCGTTTCTAAAATATAAAGAACAGATGTTGGGGCAAGGACGGGAAGCTGCCAGACTTTTCCTTTCGGAAAACAAAAAAGTTGCCAAGCAAATTGAAGACGAAATAAATAAAAAAGTTAAATCCGGCGCCGTAACGGAAAAAGTAGTTATGGGCGAGGAAGAAAAAGAAGAGTGATGGTATAATCTTCTGGTATGTTACAAAACCAAGTTCAGCAGGAATTGAATCAGATAGTAACGCGGATTGTTGATGGGTATCAACCGGAAAAAATTATTTTATTCGGTTCTGCAGCTCGTGGTGATATGCATAAAAACAGCGATGTTGATTTGTTTATTGTTAAAAACGATTCAGATATCAGACCGTTTCGCGCTGTGAAGGTTTATGAAACCCTAAATGATTTAGATAGACAGTATCCATTGGATATCATTGTTTATACCCCGTCGGAATTAGAATATCGTAGGTCGCTTGGTGATTATTTTGTGAAAAGGGTACTATCAGAAGGGCGAGTTTTATATGAGCAGTAACGCTAAATTGGCAAAAGAATGGTTTTATTCAGCGGAAAATGACTATCAATATGCTATTCTTGGTTTAAAGGAAGAACATATTTACCCACAGGCTGCTTTCCTGCTTCAACAAGTTGTTGAAAAAATTTTGAAAGGAATGTTGGTTTTAAAGGAGATTGAACCACCAATGATACATGATCTTCAAAAATTATTAAAAATGGTTATTAAATTGTTCCCGGATTTTCAAATTTTTGAGAAGGAATGTCTCCTGTTAAATTCGTTTTATATTGAGTCCCGTTATCCACCGGACATTCCAAATTATACAAAAGTGCAAATTTTGATTGCTTTTAAAGCCGCAGAAAGATTTCGTAATTTCTTTCGAGAAAAAGTAGTCATTGGCGAGGAAGAAAAAGAGGAGTAACCTCGTCATCCTGGAGCCCGAAGGGCGATAGGATCTATTTTCGCAATCTTCTAACAAACGTCATTATTGACAAAGATTGGCAAACTTTGATAAAGTATTAATATGAGAACTATAAATATATCCGTAACAAGTGAGCAGGTTGTGATGGTTGACAAGTGGGTAAAAAAATATGGTTTCGCTAACCGCAGCGAACTTTTCCGATCTATTTTACGGTTTTTAGATAATCATCCAGATGTTTTGAAGGGGATTGCAGGATATAAAATCAATTTATCTTCAAATATTGTAAAATAACGATATGGACATTGAGTATGAGGCAACTTTCCCTGATGTAAATAAAAATGATATTCGTAGAAAGTTAATAGCTGTCGGTGCAACACTGGTTAAGCCGGAATTTCTTCAAAAACGTACAGTTTTCTTTTTACCAAAAGGACACGAAGTAAAAGGTGGATGGGTTCGTGTTAGAGATGAAAGTGATAAAACAACGATGAGCTTTAAGATTGTTGATGGAAGCGGAATACAAGATCAGAAAGAAATTTGTCTTATTGTTGATAATTTTGAAAACGCAGAACAGTTTTTAACTGGGATTGGTTGCGTCAAAAAAGCGTATCAGGAAAATAAACGCGAAAAATGGCTACTTGATGGAGTAGAAATTACCATTGATGAGTGGCCATTTTTAGAACCATTTGTAGAAGTGGAAGGGAAATCAGAAGAGGTTGTTAAAAAAGTTTCGGAAAAATTAAGATTTGATTATAGTAAAGCGGTTTTTGGTTCCGTAGATGTTTTAATCTCTAAAAAATATGATATCTCAGAAGATGACATAAACGATCATACTCCATCGATCGTTTTCGGAAAAGAAAATCCCTTTTTGATTCATCAGAAAAATGGAAGAGAATAAATTTGTTTCCAGAGGGGGGATTAAATTGGCTCATGCGTTGAAGGAGTTTGAAGTTGATGTTAAAGGATTAACGGTTTTGGATGTAGGAAGTTCAACGGGGGGATTTGTGGATTGTTTACTTCAAAACGGCGCAACGAAAGTTTATGCCCTGGATACAGCATATGGAGAGTTCGCCTGGAAATTGCGAAATGACCCACGTGTGGTAGTAATGGAACGGCAAAATATATTATTTTTGAAAAGTCTTTCGGAAGAGGTTGATTTAGTTACCATTGATGTTACGTTTACTTCGTTGGAAAAAATTCTCCCCGTTGTTAAAAAATTTTTAAAAGAAAACGGAAAAATAATCGCTTTAGTTAAACCACAATATGAAAGACAGGATATTGCGTTGAAGCATCATGGGGTAATTCCCTCAGAACTTCTTCCGGAAATATTGAACAACTTTAAATTTCAAAAAATTATTGAGTCTCCAATTAAGGGTGGTTCCGGTAATACAGAGTATTTAGCTTTATGTTAATTACAAAATTGGAATATCAGAAGAAGGATAAAGGAAGAGTTAATGTTTATGTTGACGAGAAGTTTGCGGTAGGATTGGGGGCAAATGATGTTATTAAGTTGGGGATTTTTAAAGGGCAGGAAATTAGTTCACAGCAACTGCAAAAAATAATTTCAGAAAGTGAATTTGGGAAAATGTTTAATTCAGCGTTAAATTTTTTATCATATAGACCAAGAAGCGAATGGGAGGTTAGACAAAGATTAAGAAAGAAGCAGGGGAAAGATGCTAGTGGCGAAGCCTCGAGCTCGCTCATCGCTTCGCTCCAGCATGACGACGAAGTTATTGATAAATTGAGAGCGATTGGGCAGATTGATGATGAGGCTTTTTGCCGGTGGTTTATTGAACAAAGAACTACTTTCAAACCTAAAGGAGAAAGAGCCTTAAAATATGAATTAGCCCGAAAAGGAATCCCCAAAGAAATAATTTCCAAAGTTTTTGAGACACAAGAAAAAGGAGTTTCGGATTTTGAGCTGGCAACAAGGATTGTAAAAAAGAAATTTGGTGATAAATTTGATAAAGAACGTATACAAAGATTTCTAGCTTCAAGGGGTTTTGATTGGAATGTTATTGAAGAAGTTGTCCAAAAAGTTTATAATAACAGAAGTATATGAAAGAGTTAAATAAATATGTCATTCTTTTCAAAACTTTCAAAAACCATAGCGGGGAAACCGCATAGAGAGCCCAGTGCTCCCGCACCAGTTACTGTAATTGCTCCCCAAGAGGAAGATCTTAAACTTCGTCGTGAACTCGTGGAATTGGAAAAACGGTTAGCTCAAATTAAAACAAAAGAATCTGAAATCGATGAAATAAAAAAAGAGCAACTAGCTAAACTTCAAAAAATATCGAGCCTCTCTATTGAAGAAGCCAGAGAAAAAATCTTAACGGCGGTTGAAGAAAGATCCAGAAACGAAGCCGGAAAACTAATTAGAAATATTCTGGACGAAGCAAAAATTGAAGCTGCTACCAAGGCCCGGGAAATTTTAGTCGCGGAAATGATGCACGGGGCCACTGATTATGTTGCCGAATACACTGTTTCCACAGTAAACGTTCCCTCGGAAGAAGTTAAAGGCAGAATAATTGGTAAAGAAGGGCGCAATATTCGTGCCTTTGAAAAAGCCACGGGAGTTGATGTGGAGTTGGATGAAGAAGGAGTGATTCGTCTTTCCAGTTTTGATTCGGTTCGTCGGGAAATTGCCAGAGTGTCTCTTGACCGGCTCATTCGTGATACCAGAATTCAACCGGCAAGGATTGAAGAAGTAGTTCTTCAGGTTAAAAAAGAAATTGACCGGATTATTTCCGATGAAGGTGTAAAACTTTGTCAAAGTGTAGGTGTTTACAATCTTCCTCAACCTATTACGGAGATGTTAGGCAAATTTAAATATCGTTTCTCGTATGGTCAAAATATGATTGTTCATACCCAAGAAGAAACCAGAGTTGGCATGGCTATCGCTGCCGAAATTGGCGCTGATGTAAATATTGTTCGTTTGGGTTGTCTGCTTCATGACATTGGAAAAGTGATAGATTCCGAAGAAGGATCGCACGTTACTCTCGGGGCCCAATATTTGCGCAAATTTAATATTCCCGAAAAAGTTATTGCTTGTGTTGAAGAACACCATGAAGATAATCCGTTTTCCTCGGTTGAGTCAATGATTGTTTATTTGGCTGATGCCATTTCCGGAAGCCGCCCCGGAGCCAGATATGAGGATTTGGATAAGTATCTTTCACGGATGAAACAATTGGAAGACATTTGCAAAAGTTTTGCAGGAGTTTCTGAAGCTTGGGTTTTTCAAGCGGGACGGGAGGTTCGGGTTTTGGTTGCCCCGGAACAGGTAACGGATAACGAAGCCGCTGTTATTGCTTTAAAAATTAAGGAAAAAATTGAATCGGAAATAAAAGAATTTCCCGGTCAGATAAAAGTTACAGTAATTCGTGAACTTCGTGTAACGCAAACAGCAAAGTGAACAAGAAAAAAATAGTTTTTATTCTTCTTTTGGGAACTATCCTTTTGGGGGGAATAGTTGTTTTAAAATTATTTGTCTTTGGAAAAGTTTCCCAACCTAACGCCGCCCTTCAAATAAATTCTATACCAAAAACAAAAGTTTTTTTAAATGATAAAGAAGTGGGAGAGATTCCGTTAAAGAAGGAAAAAATGGAACCCGGAGATTATAAGTTAAAATTGGTCACTCTTGGCGGTGTCCAATGGGAAACTAAAATAAAGTTGTTAGGTGGAGTTTTTACTTATGTTTATCGTGAGGTTGGGGAAACATTAGAAGATTCTTCCGGTCAAATTATAACTATGGAAGCTTTGGCTTCTGATAGATCGGTAGAAGTGGCAATTGTTTCCGATCCCGACGGGGCTTTTGTAGGGATAGACGGAGTCAAAAGCGGAAGTACCTCAACAATTATAAAAAACTTGGAGCCGGGGGATCATACTTTTGTAATATCTTCTCCTGATTATTCCGATCAAATAGTTTATGGAAATGTTACGGCCGGTTACCGGATGAATATTGTTGTAAAGTTAAAGAAAAATCCTTTTCAAAAAGAAACTGTGATTGTAAAACCCACTTCGGAATTAATAGCCACTAACAGTAGTCAACTTATTAAGCCCTATGTGGTAATCAATCAAACTCCTATTGGATTTTTGCGTGTCAGAAGTGCTGCTGATCCAACGTCTTCGCAATCGGGGACTGTTTATCCAGGGGAAAAATATTCGTTATTGGAAGAACTTAACAGTTGGACAAAAATAAAACTGGCCACCATGTCCGGCTGGGTCAGTGATCAATATATTGAGAAGGTAAAATAACTTCCTGCGTCATCCTGGAGCCCGAAGGGCGATAGGATCTATCTTTGTGTCATTGCGAGCGAACGTGAAGCAATCTTCTATTGTGTCGTCATGCTGGAGCGTAGCGATAGCATCTATCTTTTTGGCTAAATTAAACTAATGTGTTGGTAAAAACGGCAATTTTTATTATTGCAAAGCC
>CAYHYP010000025.1:0-8629 GCA_964360925.1 uncultured Gammaproteobacteria bacterium
TGATAACTCCGTCGCCGTTGCAATCGTAACAAAGCCCGGCATTTGTTCCTGCTCCAAGATTCCCCCAGCAAGCATTGACTTCGGATTGAGAAACAGTCGTCAGTAAACGGGCCGAAGAAGTGGCAATATCCGTCCCGCGTTTGACCGTTACTTTCCATTGATAGGTAAACCCATAGTCAAGTTTGTTAACTACGGCAACCGTACAGCTTGTTTCAGCAACACCGACACACACTTTTTGCGGCTGATCTCCCGTTTGCCATCGGGCTACCCAAACGTCATAGCGGTGGTCAGTTCCGCAAGTATTGGCAGCTTTATCCCAACTGAAAGCGGGAGTGGCGCTGACGCCGATAGCGTTGTCTGTGGGAGTGGAAAGAACCGGTACGCCAACGGTGTCAATACACCCCGTACATTGTCCGCCGGTGCAGGTTTGCCCTGTTCCGCAAGCTGTCCCGTCGGTCTCATTTTGCAAAACGCAAGCGTGATTGGAAACCACATATTTTTTACACACGGGAGCCCCGGTGATGCAAATTACTGCTACACATTTATTGCTTTCACATTTTTTATCTGCTGAACAGGCAGAGTCAGTGGTACATTCCGGAGGTGCACTGACTGTGGTAACAAAACTCACACACCCAAGACCCTTAGTTCCCGCCGAGCCACCTGTACCATAAATATTCCAATAATAAGTCTTGCTTGGCTGAAGTGGAGTTGTTAAAGTTTGGGTACGACTGCCCAAGGGTACATGGTCAAACCATTGACCGGTAGCAGCGTCATAGTCACAAGTTTGGGAAACATAAAGATTGTTGTAAGCAATTCCCGTAGTATTGGCTTCCCAACTAAATGTTGGTGTCAAAGACACCCCCGTTGTCCCGGCAGTGGGATAAATAGCTTTATAAAAAGCTGTATTGGGCGGCTCCACTGGAGTACTACAATAAGCCTCTCGCAAAGAACCACACGCACACATCCGACTTGGATTTGGATTTGGGCCGGAAGGAGTAGCACAATTATTTGGGAGGCCATTGTCTCTGGCGTAAACGCAGTCATCCATCTTACAATACCCTCTATCTGTCCATCCACATGCATCAACCCCTTTTGTCCGGATACTATTACAACAGGACGGCATATTTTTACATTCAGCGGGTTCTGTCCCTGCTGCCTTTGGTCTACTAATAGTACTCTGCAATTGTTGGGCTCGTTGGACGGTTAGGGCCATGACACCCACCAAACCCCCCAACATCAAAACCCCTACTATTATTCCAAAAACTCTAAATTTATTATTTATTTGCATAATATTTTTTACAAGTATTATTTTTTATTGTCATCCCGAACTTGTTTCGGGATCTCCCAGCTTGTCTGGGAATTTTTCTCGCATTCGCGAGAGATGCTGAAACGAGTTCAGCATGACACCTATTATTTCAAATTTCAAATTGTAAATTTCAAATTCGTCATGGTTTCCCCACTGTTTGTCCATAAAATTTTGTAAAACACTGAAAATCCAATATATTTACCTCACTGGATGCTGTGGCGTCTTTTTTACAATCAAAACATTTTGCCGGAGAATTTCCATTTCCCTGACATTTACTGGTATCACTTTCCGCCGCCTTACTAGGAACCGCTCTTTGTTCCTGCCCCACTCCACGATTTACCAAAAAGAGAACAATCCCCAAAGAAATCACACCAATAAAAATAACCGTAACAAAAAGAATAATTTGTTTGTTCATAATCAATCTCTTCATCATCCAGAAAAGTGTCATATATTGTCATCCCGAACTTGTTTCGGGATCTCCCAGCTTGTCTGGGTAAACCACTCGCATTCGCGAGAGATCCTGACATTCGTCAGGATGACATTTATCAACCCCGGAATGACAAATTAAATTTAGACAGTAAAAATCCCGTTAATATTAAAAATGCCCCTGCTCCAATGGCCATTAAAGTATTTTCCAAGGCTCCGGTTACCGGAGGAGTTGTTGGCGGAGTTGTTGTTCCAATAGTATAAACACCATTATTCACCGTTGTCAAAATATTGGTGGGACTGGAAGCGGCCGCCACTAATGAAGTATTCGTAGTTGATGACGGATTAAAAGTAAAATTTACCGCGGCATTGCCGGTCGCCAAGGCTCTAAAAGAAATAGTGGCCATTGTTCCCCGTCCTGTATAAGCCGTCCCCAAGCTCCCGGAATCAAAACGTATTTCCCCGGTGGAAGCATTTACAGTATTGGTTAAAGGATTGGAAAAAATTGCCCCGGCGGTAATTTGTGAACCCGTAGTTATGGAAAGTTTAGTAGTGTCATATATCAAAATCGCCGTGGCTCCGGAAACGGCTTCCCCCCCCGTATCCAAAATAATATCTACATTAAAAGTATCATTTACGGCTTTGGACGCGGTGGCCGGAGACAGTGAAAGAGACGCGGCGGCGTATGTTTTATTGGGACATATAAGCCCTATAAATCCTATAAGCCCTATAGATACTATTATGATTAATAATTTTTTCATCTGAAAAAGAATCTGCCATTTTCCACCTTTCCTAAAATGTCTTTGGCAGTTGTATGTTCCGCAATATTGGAATCAGTCGTAGCCCCGGGAGTAAAACTAAATGTAAAATTTACTTCTCCTTTGGAAAGCGGTTGAAAACGGAAAGTGGCCACAATCCCCGTCACGGGTTTATCAGAAAAAGTTGCCCCCCCAAGTTTGATTTCTCCCTTAACATTATTGACGGAATTTAAAGGATATTGTTCAAAAAGCGAAGTTGTGGCCAAAGTTGGCTCCACAATTTTAACTTTTGTGGGGTCGTAATTAATGACCACATCTACTCCGTCAATACTTTTACCTGCGGAATCCACTAAAATCCCCACCGGATAAAACGTTCCGGGAGTAAACGTATAGTCACCATTTTGTGGGGAAAGTGAAAGACTTGCCGTTTCCAAAGCAGCTTTTGTTGATAAGTTTTGGCTGGAACTGCGCGAAGTGACAGTTAAAACTCCAACCGCCAAAGACAATACCAAAACCAACATTCCGGCAGCCAAAGGCAGATAAGAAAGAGGACTTCTCATTACTACTAATATAGTGTCCCAAAGGAACCTATGTCAATATGCAATCATTGATTGCCCATTGTTTATTGCCCATTGCTTATTTCTCGTAACTTTTTTACTTTCCACATAAAAAGTCTTGCTTTGGAATCGGCGTTTGCGTCCAGCACAAATGACAAGGCTTGATCCAAAATTTCCCGCGGAATTATTTTGGCAAATTTAATATAAATTCCTTTGTGGCTTAAATCCTCCAACTTTTCTGCCAAATAAATCCCGTATTTTTGAAACTCCCTAGACAAATACTTGTCCTCATTTATGTTTAAATCAATTTTTGATAAAACGTTTTTTAAGCTCTGCATAAATGTCATCCTGAACTTGTTTCAGGATCTCTAATTCTTCACCCGTAAAATCTTGTAACACATAATCTGCCCCCGTGTCATGCTGGAGCGAAACGATAGCATCTTTTTTTCTATTATCAACCCCTATTCTTATCCTCCAAAAATCTTTACTATTTAAAGAATTTTCTATAGACAAAATTCCATTATGCACTTTCGGCCCGACTCCAAATTGAATCTTATATTGCCCAAGTGGAATATCCAGGTCGTCATGAACAATATACAAATCATTGATTGCCCATTGCCCATTGTTTATTGCCGATTTCACAAACCTTCCCGAATCATTCATAAACGTATTTGTTTTTAATACTTTTACGCCGTCATGCTGGAGGCTGCCCGCGGGCGAGCCGATAGCATCTATAAATAAATGCCCCGCATTATGGCGATTTTTAATATATTTGGAACCCGGATTTCCAAGACCTATAATCAATTTCATTGATTGCGCTCCTCTCTGCTCCGCAGATGCGGGGCTATATAAGTTTCATATAATTTATGTTGCAAATTCCGCTTTAACTTTTTCCGCTAAAAAAACCTTCATCAATGATTGATATGGCACATCTCTTTTGTTTGCCAAAACCTTCAAATCATTTACCAACCACGATGGCATTCGCACGGTCATTGCTTGTGTTGAGGGCTTGAGATTAGGAAAAACAACATTAACTCCTTTACTCACGTCAAACACGTCACTCAATGCGTGTTTTGCCCAAAAATCTCTTTCCTCGTCCTCATTTTTAAAAATGGGTAATTTTTTAATTTTATTTTTCATATTTCACTTTCCTATCTTTTCAAATTCAACTTCAACCAATGCATAAATTTTTCTGTCATTTTTTCCTTGATCATAAGCAGAAATTACTCTAATTTTATATTTCCTGATTGTAAAAAACATTGTTAATTTTCTGCCGTTATTTGTTTTTCCCAAAACACCGTATCTTTTCTCGTTCCCCGAATGAATATCATCATCAAAAAATCTTAATGGTTCATTCAAAAAGACTTCCTCACACTCTTTTGATTCAACATCATGCTTAATTTTATTTTTCAGGGAATTTCCTTCATCCCACTCAAAACCATCAATTTTTGTTAAATCCGGATTTTTTGATTTGTACATGATCATACAATACAATTTCTACTTTGTCAATCCATTAAAAATTTGTTCATAACCGGCCATGTACGGTTCAAATGCAACGTGCACCAACAATGTCCTCCCGCAAATTCTACCACTCTATTGGTATCAATTCCCGTTTGTTTAATCCATTCTTTTTCGGGGGTTAAACAATCTCTTTTCCCCCAAACAAAAAGATAATTTTCCATCGGAATAGACTTTGAATTAAATACGGAAGGATTCATTGTTTTTAGCAAAGACTCCTCTAAAAAAAGTGCGCTTGGTCTAACCTTTTTTATCTTTATTTTTCTAATCAGGCGGTAACAAGAGGTATGAATCATTGAATGCCATAAACCGCTTTCCCTTATTACGGCCCAAACTAGAGGCAATAGTTTTATTATTCCATCATGACGGAAATTGTTATACCCATCAATAATCACCGCTTTATTTATTAATTTTTTCCCGGAATTGGCCAACTCATAAACAGTTACTCCTCCCACTGAATGGCCAATCCCAACAACATTTTTCAAACCTAACTTATTGAAAAAGTCTTCAAATGTTTCCAATAAATTTTTAAAAGTAAAGTTGGGGTTTAAATCAAAAGAATCCCCGTGTCCGGGTAAATATGGAGCAATTACCCTGTAATCTTTCGTGTTCAACCGGTGAGCAATTTTTATTGCCGGAATAGGATTTCCTACCCAACCATGAATATAAACTAAAGTCTTTTTTCCCTCTCCAATTTCCAAATAATTGATTTTCCCAAACTTTGTCTCAACAAATTTTTCTTCAATTTTCATAAAATTTTAAGTTTTTGAAAGACGTTTGTTGTGTTTCAGACCATCAATCTTGGTAATTTTCACCACAGGTTTTCCCATCTTTGTCACAATGATAGTTGCCCCACGGTAATAAACTAAGTTCAATAACTCCCCGAATCGTGCTCTGGCATCAGACGCTGTAACTGTTTGTAATAAATTATCCATATTTGTACAAATTATGTAATTAAACAAATTGTACAAAGTATTAATTGGTTTGTCAAGTAGCAGTTAAGTATTTCTCTACAAAATCATACACCTCTCTGTGAAATTCTGGATAGTGGCGTAAAAACCAGAAATGGCCACCAGAATAAAATTTAGTTTTAATTAGCAAATTTTCTGGGCAGCAAACAGTCCGGTCACTTTTTCCCCATAAAAACTCAATATTTTTATTAGTCATATTTGTTGGGGCTTTAGCCGTCGTAAAAAGTTTTATAAGTCTGGGTAGTTGCCAAAAATTAAAACGAGCAATCGACGGTACCTTTACCGTTTCCGGCAACCAATTTTTAATTGTTAATTTTTTCCAAATCCCCATGGACACATCAATAACCCAATCAACTATTAGTCCCGGAATTATTTTGGATAAATTTATTTTTGAATCAAGAGGTGGAGCATGTAAAAGTGCTGCTTTGCAACCAGGTATAATACAGTTAATTATTTCCCAACCGATTCTTCCTCCAAAAGAGGAACCTAAAATAACAAATTCTTTAAGATTTAAATTTTTAATAAAATCTGCGGTGACTTTTACATACTCACGAAAATTAATACCGTTTGGTAAATTAAACGATTTCCCATGCCCCGGCAGATACGGGGCAATTATTTTTATTTTTTGACCGGTAAAAATTGAAACCAAATATTTAATCCCAGCCGGATCCCCAAAAATCCATGGAGAAAAATTAATGTTTTTTCTCCACTTCCTGCTTCCAAATAACAAATCTTCCCATATTTCGTATCTACAAATTTCTCTTCAATTTTCATTTATTCATTTTACCACCAAAAACCCCACCTTTCGACGGGGCTTTTCTAGTCACTAGAACCTAGCTACTAGTCACTTATTTATAATAAGACTTTATCTGAAACAACAGATAATAGCCTACTACTACGGAAATCAAGGCACCGACCAAATTAAGGGCCAGTACCGATCCCACCACGCTCACCGTTTGGCTCCAAAAGGAATATTTCCAACCGAGCATTTTGTGATCGCGCAAACCGGTATAGGCCATCACCATCATCATGCTGGAAACCAGCATTAAGATGCTCCCAACTATTCCTCCGGCGGCAACTCCAAGTCCTCCGCCAAGAGCAACAACCGGAGATAGCACTGTTAAAAATCCGGTAGCCGCAATTGCCCCCAAAACTCCCAGCACTCCAAAAACTAAAGCCAGAATCGGGGCAAATTTCACCAACACATCTTTGACGTTTGTTGGTAAAGGAGGAAATTTTGCAAACCATCCTTCGGCCATTTCTACCCATTGATCAGGATTCATTTGTTTACTTGCCATAAAAATTCTCACCACCCTTCTTCTTCTAGTGTTTCACTTAGAGAAAACTTTGTCAACTTTTTATTGATAAAAATTTTGCTTTGTCACCATAATAACCTTAGCTTGCGGATAACGGTTAGAAAAAGCTCTACTGCCAACACGTGCCGAGGATTTAATCTCAATTCCTCTTAATTCCCGGTCGTTTTTTGACAAAACAAGATCAATTTCCGACCCTTGTTTAGTCCTCCAATAATTTAATTTGTAGTCAAAATTTCCGTAATAATTTGTTTTTAAAATTTCCGAAACAATAAAATTTTCAAACAAATGGCCACCGTCTAGCCGACCGTTTATTGGCTGAAAGTTTTCTATAAGAGCATTGCGGAGCCCTAAATCATAAAAATATATTTTTGGCATTTTACCAATCTCGTCTCGTTTCCGCGTTGAATACGGCAAAATTTTAAACAAAATAAAACTTTGCTCAAAAAGATCAATATACCGTCCGACCGTTTTTACATCCATTCCCAGCCGCGAAGAAATATCGGTGTAATTTACAAGAGAACCGATTTGATAAGCTAAAAGTTTCAATAAATTAAGGGCCCCTGCCCTGTTTTCAATCAAACGCAAATCAAGGAGGTCTTTAAAAATAACGCTATCAATTAAATTCGCCAAATACATTGAATCGGACGGACGGGAAGACATAGCTGGATAAAGTCCATATATCAAAATATTATTCAAAATGGCCTGTAAATCAAAAGGGTAAACTTTATTTTCTTCAAATTTATCCAAAAATAAATTACTGAAATTATTAGCGATTCCTTTCTGGACAAGATATTCACTGAAGGTTAAGGGATATAAATGATATTCTATTTTTCTTCCGGCAAGACTTTCTGAAGCTTTATTTTTAATATTAAAGGCAGAAGATCCGGTAACCATTAATTTAAATTCCGGCATTTGATCATAAAATATTTTGGCCGCTCTGCCGGGATCGTTTAATTTATGAATTTCGTCAACAACCACAAAAGGTAAATCCGGTTTCAATATTTGAAGATAAACTGCCGGATCATAGGAATTTAAAGCTTCGCGAACCGGTTCCGTGTCAACAGATAAATACTGCGCTTGGGGGAAAATCTTCTTTAAAATTGTGGTTTTCCCCACCTGCCGGGCACCTAAAAGCACCAAAACTTCTTTGTATTCCTTAAAGTGACGCTCCAAAGCCGAGTCTAACTGGCGTTTTTGATTGGTCATACTCCCATTTTAGTCTTAACTTTTCCGGTTGTCAATACCTGTTTAGTTATATCTAAACCGGTATTCACTGCGTAAATCTAAACGTCCCGAGAATTTGGTCAATCAGGTTCTGATTTTGAGAAAGGGTCGGCTTACAATTATAAACGACTCCCGGTGAATAAATATTCAGCTCCAATGCTTTTGTGGTATCAATTTTTACCAGAATGGCTTTCCGGTACTTCACACTCTCTGCCCCTTGAAAGAAATAATAGGCATTTTTGTTCCCAATCGACATTGCTCCGTCAAAATTTTTATCATTAAACTCGAACCCAAACACATCTTTCCAAATATTTTCAAAACTTACCCCCTTTTTAGGCTCGATTGTGATATCAATGTCACTTACTGTCACTTCCTTAGCTGAACCGGAAACTGAGGTAGTACAAATAATTGGTGAGGAGGTCACGCTTACTTTAGAGTTTTCCTCCGTTATTTTAAGGAGGTCATGATATTTAAACTCGTAAGTTTTTCCTTTATATGTTTTCCAATTTTCAGTTTCATCTTTGACAACCGGTGTCGGAGTTGGTGTTACAAA
>CAYHYP010000026.1:0-4333 GCA_964360925.1 uncultured Gammaproteobacteria bacterium
CAGGTGGAACGGTCATTTTATAACCCCCCCTACCAGTTTCACGTTAAAGAACAAGGTGTCATGCTGAACTTGTTTCAGCATCTCTCGCGAATGCGAGTATATTTCTCAAACAAGTTGAGAGATCCCGAAACGAGTTCGGGATGACAGTAAAGCGACTTCAAAAGTTTAAATTCGCAAGAGGTCCTCTTGCGAAGCTAATTTTGAAAAAATATTTTTTCCCGCAAGTATCTGGTGAAATCTGGTGAGATTTGGTTAAATTTGGATAAATAATTATTTTATAATATCTTGTAATATCTGGAAACTTTCGGAAATAACTGGTAATATTTGGAAATATGGAGGAATTGATAGAAACTTTATTACCTCGTCGAAGAGAAATTTACGAAATAATTTGTGACCACAAAACAATATCTTTAGATTTTTTGCATCGTAGATTCATACAAATTAGTCCCCGTTTGTTACGTTATGATTTAGAACAACTAATGAAAGTGGGTTTAATAATCAAAAAGGGTAAAACAAGAGGGGCTTTGTATTCTATTAAGGTATAAAATAAAGGTACTATGGATAAAATTGCGATTTTCAAAGGTAAAAAGATTCGGCGAATTATTTATCAAGATGAGTGGTGGTTTTCAGTGGTTGACGTTGTTGAAGCTCTTACAGACAGTATAAATCCCCGTATTTATTGGGGAGTGATGAAGAATCGGCTAGAAAAAGATGAGGGAATCCAGTTGTTTACAATTTGTAAACAACTGAAATTACAGTCATCTGATGGAAAAAAATATGAAACGGATTGTGCCAACACAGAAGGGATTTTTAGAATTATTCAGTCAATCCCATCCCCAAAAGCAGAACCGTTTAAGCGATGGCTTGCAAAAGTAGGTTATGAAAGAGTTCAAGAAATTGAAGATCCGGAATTGGCGATGAAACGAATGAAGGCGATTTACGAGCAAAAAGGTTATCCAAAAGATTGGATAGAAAAAAGAACCCGAGGGATTGCGGTTAGGAACGAATTAACTGATGAATGGAAAAGCCGGGGGGCGAAAGAAGGTTTGGAATATGCAATTTTAACCAATGAAATTATGAAAGGAACTTTTGGTCTAACGGTACAAGAATATAAAGATTTAAAGGATCTGGATAGAGAAAATCTACGTGACCATATGGATGATATTGAACTTATTTTAACAATGCTTGGAGAAGCAACAACTACCAGATTAACTCGTGACAGAAATTCTAAAGAATTTAAAAAATTACAAAAAGATGCTAAAGATGGTGGATCGGTCGCCGGTAGAACCCGTAAGGATATTGAGTCTAAATCCAGTCAGAAAGTTGTTAACCCTAAAAACTATATATTTAAAAAACAGATTCTGGACGCGGCCTGAATGGCAAGAAACAGATTCTATCGCTTCGCTCCAGAATGACGGATTCTGGACAAGCCAGAATGACAGAGTTGTGTTATTATTAGTGCGTGAACAAGATTTTAAATACTTTCAAACAGGCTTGGGAGACGCCGGAATTACGGCGTAAAATTCTTTTTACGGCCGGAATTTTTCTTATTTTCCGTTTTTTTGCTCACATCCCGGTTCCGGGAATCGACCTGGTGGCGTTAAAAAGTCTCTTTGATCAAAATCAATTCTTAGGTCTTTTGGATATTTTCTCCGGTGGAGCCTTAGCCAATTTTTCGGTTATGGCTTTGGGATTAAATCCTTACATCAACGCCACGATTATCCTTCAGCTTTTACAAATGGTTTTTCCAAAGTTGGAAGAAATGGCAAAAGAAGGAGAATCCGGGCGGACAAAAGTTAATCAATATGCCCGGATGATGACTATTCCTTTAACGGCAGCTCAAGCTTTAGGAACTTATGCTCTTTTAAAAAACCAAAATATTATTCATAATTTAGACCCCATTACTTTGATTAGTTTAATTTTTACTCTTACGGCCGGGACAATGCTTTTGATGTGGCTTGGAGAATTAATTACGGAATACGGAATCGGAAACGGAATATCTATGATTATTTTTGGCGGTATTGTTGGCCGATTTCCCACGATGTTTGGACAGACAATCTCGGTGGTGACAGAAGATCAAATTATGAATATTTTACTTTTTGGAGCTGTAGCTTTTGCTGTGATTGCCGGTATCGTGGCGGTAAACGAAGCCACCCGTCAAATTCCCATTGTTTATGCACGAAGGGTTAGGGGAAATAAAATGTATGGAGGACAGTCCACGTTTTTGCCTCTTCGCGTTAATCAGGCAGGGGTTATTCCTATCATTTTTGCCGTTTCATTGGTTTTAATTCCTTCATCCTTGGGCCAATATCTTAGTCAAGTTCCCAACCCTATGATCGCCGGTTTTGCCCGGGTTCTCTCCAGCACTTTTAATCCCACGGGTGTCGTGTATAACGTTTTCTATTTTATTTTAGTCATCGGGTTTACGTATTTTTATACGGCCATAAGTTTTAATCCGGCAAAAATTTCCGAAGAAATTCAAAAACATGGAGGATTTGTTCCGGGGATTAGGCCGGGCACATCAACCGCAAATTATTTGAATTATATTCTTACCAGAATTACTTTGGCGGGAGCGGTATTTTTGGGAATGGTTGCCGTGTTGCCGTCTTTGGCTTCGGGAATTAGTAATGTGGCGTCATTAACTATTGGAGGAACGGGAGTTTTGATTGTAGTTTCCGTGGTTTTGGAAACCGCCCGCCAATTTGAAACAATGATGGTTAGCCGAAATTACGAAAAATATCAATGAATATAATTTTAATGGGACCGGTTGGATCTGGGAAAACTACTCAAGCAGAGATTTTATCCAAAGAATTGGGTTTGCCGCATATTCAAACCGGAGAAATTTATAGAAAAATTGCTACTGAAAATTCTGATATTGGCAAAAAAATTAAAACAATTCTTGATGCCGGGGATTTAATAGACGACGAAACCACTTTTGAAGTTATTGATAAACATCTGAAAGAAATTACCGGTGGTTTTGTCATAGACGGTTTCCCCAGGACACTGGTTCAGGCAAAAAGAGAAGTTTTTTGTGTTGATAAAGTTTTTTATATAAAAATAAGTGACGAAGAAGCGTTAAAAAGATTGCTTTTGAGAAAACGGGAAGATGATACTTCGGAAGTAATAGTTGAAAGGTTGAAAGTTTATCATCAGGAAACGGAACCAATTTTGGATTACTATAAAAATCAGGGAAAATTAATAGAAATTGATGGCAGTGGAAGTATAGAAGAAGTATATGATCGTATTAAAAACTCCTGAAGAAATTGAAATAATGGCCCTCGGGGGAAAAATATTGGCAGAGACTCTTCAAACAGTTTTACAAATGGCAAAGGCGGGAATATCCACTAAAGAACTGGACATTTTTGCAGAAAAACTAATTTTAGAAGCAGGAGCAAAACCTTCATTTAAAATGGAAAAGGGATATTATTACACCACCTGTATGTGTTTAAACGATATTGTAGTTCATGGTATCCCCACGCCGAGAAAGTTAAAAGAAGGAGATGTGTTGGGCATAGATATGGGAGTTTATTACCAAGGATTTCACACTGATGCAAGTTGGACAATCCAATGTCATTCTGGAGCAACACGCAGTGCTGCGATAGAATCTTCCAAAAAAGATGCTATCGCTTCGCTCCAGCATGACGATAAAACAGCAATTTTTTTAAAAACTGGTGAAAAAGCTTTACATGAAGCAATTAAAAAATGCCAAGTTGGCAATCATATTGGCGATATTTCTAAAACAATTCAGGATATTGTTGAAGGAGCAGGATACAGCTGTGTAAAACAATTGGTCGGTCACGGAGTGGGTAAACTTTTACATGAAGATCCGGAGATTCCGTGTTATCTTCGTGGCGGGATTAAAAATACAGCGGTGATTAAAGAAGGGATGGTGTTGGCGGTAGAAGTAATTTATAACGAAGGGAAATCGGCAGTAGTTTATAAAAACGATGATGGCTGGTCCATTTCCACCCGCGACGGCTTCAATTCCGGCCTCTTCGAACACACCGTGGCAATTACGGCCAATGGCCCAGTGATTTTAACTTCACCTCTTGCACACAGGGCGGTTTGACGTTATAATACCCATTAGCCTAAGTTCAATGTCCTTGGGCAGTGTTTTTGTTATGGCTCATCAAGGAACAACGGAATTTGAGGGTTTAGTTTTAGAAAACTTGCCCAATGCAATGTTTAAGATACAACTTTCCGACGGGCGGACAATTTTTGGGTTGCTTTCAGGAAAGATGAGAATGAATCATATAAAGATATTACCGGGAGATAAAGTGAAATTGGAAATGACACCTTATGATAAAGACCGGGGAAGAATAGTTTACAGAAT
>CAYHYP010000026.1:4343-8598 GCA_964360925.1 uncultured Gammaproteobacteria bacterium
AAGCAAGTGTGAAGCCAAGATGTAAAAAATGTCAGATAGTACGCCGCAAAGGTGTAGTTTATGTTATTTGTGAACAGCCAAAACATAAGCAACGTCAGGGCTAATTAATTTTAAATTGTAAATTGTAAATTGTAAATTTTCGAGTATGCCAAGAATTGCCGGAATTGATCTTAATAATGAAAAAAGAATAGATATTGCCCTAACTAAACTATATGGAGTGGGGCGGAAGAATGTGGTGTCTGTTTTGCAAAAAGCCCAAGTTGACGCGGCCAAAAGAGTAAAAGATCTTGTTGAAGATGAAATAAACCGCATTCAGAGAATTATAGATACTTTCAAAGTAGAAGGTGATCTTCGGGGAGACGTTCACGCAAATATCGCTTCCCTAAAACAAATTGGTGCATATAGGGGAATAAGACATTCAAAAAATCTTCCGGTTCGCGGGCAAAGAACAAAATCCAATGCGAGGACTAAAAGAGGAAAGAGACTTACAATTGGAGCTATTAAGAAAGAACTTGCTGAAAAAACAACGCCCACAGCAGGTCTGACACCAAAAACCTAATTTTTAGATTATGGCAAAAAAAACTAAAATCAAAATAAAAAAAGAAACAGTTTCCGGTCGCGTTTATGTCGCTGCTACTTTTAATAATACTTTAGTTACGATTACGGATATGGCGGGAAATACCCTTTTTTCCGGAAGTTCCGGAGCATCGGGTTTTAAAGGAGCCAGAAAATCTACTCCTTACGCTGCCACTTCTACCGTGGAAACAGCCGGGAAAAAAGCCTGGGAGGCAGGAATGAGAGAAGTTGAAGTTTATATAAAAGGGCCGGGAGCCGGCAGAGATGCGGCTTTAAGGGCATTAAAAAGTCTGGGTTTTGCCATTGGTTTAATTGCCGATGTTACCCCAATTGCCCACAATGGTCCAAGACCAAAGAAAAAACGGAGAGTATAAGTGTGTCATGCTGAACTTGTTTCAGCATCTCAAACAAGTTGAGAGATCCCGAAACGAGTTCGGGATGACAATGACGAATTGTTAATTATTAATTGTAAATTGTAAATTCGTAAATATGGCTCGATATACAGGTCCAAAACATAGATTAGCCAGAAGGGAAGGAAGCAATATACTTGAAAAAGTAAGTGCCTCTCTTGCCCGCAGGCTTAACGTTCCTCCCGGAGTTCACGGCCCAAAAGGAAAAAGCCGGAAAAGTTCCGATTATAGTAATCAACTTCGGGAAAAACAAAAAGCCAAAAGGGCATATGGTTTGATGGAAAAACAGTTCCGGTCATATTATCAAAAAGCCGCTCAAATCAAAGGAAAAACCGGTGAAGCTCTCTTTCAACTTTTGGAAAGAAGACTGGATAATGCTTTATACCGTTTGGGATTTGTTCCTTCCCGGAATATGGGCCGGCAATTAGTTTCTCACGGCCACGTTTTAGTCAACGGAAAAACGGTCAACATCCCCTCTTATTGTTTAAAAATTGATGAAGTTATTACTCTTTCCCCAAAAGCTTTAAATATGCCATCTGTAAAAAAAGTCCTGGAAGCCCAAGAAAACATAAATATTCCTTATTTTGAAAAAAAAGCTGCAGCCGGAAGATTAACTCATATTCCATTAAGAGAAGAAATTCCCACAGAAGCAAATGAACAGTTAATTATTGAGTATTATTCGCGTTAGTGGCAAATAGCTACTAAGGCTAAAAGATTCATGCTAGATCCATTTTTCAAGGTTAAGACCGAGGAAGCCAACGAAACCTATGGCCGGTTTGTTATTGAGCCATTGGAGACCGGATATGCTCATACGCTGGGAAATTCCCTGCGAAGGGTATTACTTTCATCGCTTCCCGGTGCAGCGGTGACTAGTGTTACCATTGACGGAGTAAAACATCAATTTCAAACCCTTGAAGGGTTAAAAGAAGATGTGGTCCAATTTGTCTTGAATCTCAAGAAATTGCGGGTCCGTCTTTTGGATGTAGACAAGACTGTTTTACATCTGGAAGCCAGTGGTCCGGGGGCTGTTACTGCCGAAGATATAAAGGAAAGTGCCAATGTGGAGATTATGAATAAAGATCTCGTTTTGGGCACTTTGGCCGATAAAAAGTCCAAGATTTCCGCGGAAATCACCGTGGAAAAAGGTTATGGTTATGTATTGGCCGACGAACACAAAAACGGAGTGGTGGGGGTAATTCCTTTGGACTCTACCTTTACTCCGATTGTCCGGGTTAATTATAAACAGGAAGCAACCCGTGTCGGAAGGGAAACAAATCTTGACCGGTTGGTTCTGGAAATCTGGACCGACGGAACAATGATTCCCGTTGATGCTTTGCGTCAAACCGCCAGAATTTTGGCGGGATACTTCCTGCAGATTTATGAACCAAAAGCAGAAGTATCGGATGTCAATGTGGCGGTAACGCCCAGCGTTTCCGATGACGTCTTAAAGATGCTCATTGAAGAGCTGGATCTTCCGACTCGTTTGGAAAACGCCTTGAAAAATGGCGCGATTGAAACTGTCGGGCAACTTTTGGGGACACCAAGAAAGGATTTGTTAAAAATTAAAAATCTTGGTGGAAAGTCTCTGGAAGTTGTAGAAGAAAAGTTAAGGGAGAAAGGAGTGGCTTTGTCTATATGAGAACTAACGTAGCAAAGGCTCTTTATAGGGTGTTGGTAGGAGAGTTGTTAGAGCATGGGAGGATTAAGACTACTCATGCCAAAGCCAAAGCCATAAGAGGGGACATTGATAGAGTAATTAATTACGGTAAGAAAGCCACCGTAGCTGCCAGACGGGAGGTTGCCAAAATTTTAGGTACCGACCGGTTAGTGGAAAACATTTTTACAAAGATTTCTCCCGGACTTTCCGGTAGAACGTCGGGATACACCAGGATAATACGATTAGGGCAAAGAATGTCGGATGCTACAGATAAAGTCATGATCGAGCTGGTTAATTTTGTTCCGGTTGAAAAAATAAAAGCAGAAAAAGTTAAAACGGAAAAAGTAGAAAATAAACCGGAAGTAGCTAAAAAAACTATTGAAAAAATGAAAGAAGTCAGAGTTAAAAAAACTGCCGGGGTTAAAAAAGTAATTGCGGTTAAAAAAAGCGGAGAAAGGTAAAAATATGAAAACAACAAAAATTTCAGATATTAGTCATTTAAAACATGAAATTGATGCAAAAGATCAAGTTTTGGGTCGTTTTGCAACAAAAGTAGCCAGTTTATTGACAGGAAAGTCAAAGCCGTATTTTACCAGACATCTTGATTGCGGTGATTTTGTTACGGTTACAAATGCAAAGGAAATCAAAGTTACGGGTAAAAAAAGAGACCAAAAGTTATATACTCACTATTCGGGTTTCGCCGGCGGGTTAAAAGTTAGAAAATTTAAAGAAGTCCAAAAATCAAATCCGGGAGAAATTATTCACCACGCCGTTATGGGAATGTTACCAAACAATAAATTACGTGACATTTGGATTAAAAGATTAAAAGTAAGCTAAATATATGGCAAAAAAAGAAATTACTATTCCATGGTACAGCGCAGTAGGACGACGTAAAAGTGCCGTGGCCAGAGCCAGGCTTTATTTAAACTCTGTGGAAGTGATTGTAAATGAGAAAAAATTGGAAAAAGGGGATATTTATGTCAACGGAAAACCGATTGATACATATTTTGCCGGACCATACGCAAAAGCCGTTATTGCAGAAATTTTTAAGGTTACCAATACCGTTGATAAGTTTATTACCACTCTTTTAGTTGAAGGATCGGGATCAACCGGACAGTTGGGAGCCGTTTCCTTGGGGATTGCCCGGGCTTTGTGCCTTTTTGATCCCAAACTTCGCGTTATTTTACGTAAAAAAGGATTTACTACCAGAGATCCCAGAGCCAAGGAAAGAAAGAAACCCGGTCTCCCCGGAGCCCGCAAAAAGAAATCCTCCCCAAAACGTTAAAAACAAGTGTCATGCTGAACTTGCGATTGTGTCATGCTGAACTTGTTTCAGCATCTCTCTAAAACAAACTTGTTTGTTTTACTGTGTCTATGGCTTTTTCATAAGAAAAATCTACGTCTATTTTGTTGGGTGTATTCCAAAAATCGGTGAATTTAAGATATTTGTTTTGTAAGGCAAAATCATAAATATCGCGGGTAATGGCTACGTCCATTTCACAATATTTTTTAAGAGTTTTTAAACTTTCCTCGTCATGTTTTTCCCAATATTTTATGGCGTTAGCTCCGGAATCTATTTTGGCCGTTCCCAAAGTATCTTTAGCGATGGCGT
>CAYHYP010000027.1:0-7178 GCA_964360925.1 uncultured Gammaproteobacteria bacterium
AAAAGCCCGATAAACCCAAGGTTCGTTAGCCGTTTTATCTTTAAAGGGAATTCTCGGGGCGTCTTTCATTTGATGGGAAATTTCCCGGACTTTCCCGGTGCGTTGCCATTCAAAGGCCAGAGCAATTATATTTAAATATAGATTTTCAGCTATATTTACTATTTTTTTATCAGAATTTTTTGATGATTTTAGGGCATCAAGGAGCGTCCAGGCGCCCAATTCTATTTGTTCCAAAGACCACCAGGGTTTAGCACTGGCCCAAAAAAATTGATCACTGGCAAGTCCTATGTCTAATTTTTTTCTGGCATCTTGTAGGGGCGATTCATGAATCGCCCCTACGGATTTTATTTCATTCATTACCATTTTTTGAAGCTCCCATTGTAATTTGTGGATTTCGTTGGCGGGATCGTTCCAGCTGATAAACTGAATTTTATCCTCTATGTCTTTTTGTGATGATGCCCAGGTAGAAATAACCGGGCTTATTTCCTGTGTTTTGGGAAATAATTTTATTAATTCTTCGAAGAAACTGTGCTGAAATTCGTTACTTGTCAACAATTCTGTTAATAAGGTTTGCAAGCCGGGACGGTGATGACCAAATGTTTCCCCATCCATTCCCGTGATCATATAATCTTTTTTGGTGTATTCGTCTTTCAAATAAAATTTCAAATCTTCTTCATGTCTGACCATAGCACTCATAATTAAATTTGACGGACCCCGGTCCCGGAAAAATACCATCAATCCCGAATCTTTTATTTTATAAGTTACGGATTGGTCTAATTTGCCGGTTTTGGCGATTTCATCAATGATGATCCATTTATAACCCAATTTTTCCAAAATGGGGACCAATTTTGGACTGTAGGCCATTTCCGGAGGGAAAAACCCAACGGGCTGATAAGAGTCCCCTATGATTTTTTGGTTAGTTTCCCGGTTCAATTTTATCTGTCTTTCAATTTCGTCATCCGGCAGAAACGGAAGTAATGTATGATATTTTGCGCTGTCCGTAAACTCTATTTGGCCGTTATTTGCCACTTTTTTTAAATTATTTAAAACCTCCGGATAATCTAGAAATCTTTCCGTCAAAGTAGCGTTTATATTTAAAGTAATTTTTATTTTGGGATTATCAATTAAACTTTGAAAAAGAGGAATATAGCATTCGGAGACAACCTTATCAAAAATATCTTTTACCTGATTCGCGGGTTGGTATATATGTAAAAAATTTGCCCAGTACATTGTGGGGATAGTTTAACATAAATATCTGTAGAGACAAGGCATTGCCTTGTCTCTACATTTAGAAAAATAATATTTTTTATTTAAAAAATATATAAAAAATAAATATATGGCCAGAATGACATTACGTGTTCGTTTGTTTAAATGCCATGGGAGGGTTTATGGATAAAGATTCACCGTGGAAACGGATGGCCCGTTCATATAAATCCAGATATTTTAGCGCGGTGCGGTCCCAGGAAAAATCGGTGGTCATTGCCCGTTTTATAATCCCCTGCCATACGGGTTTACGCCGGTAGGTTTCCAGTGCCCTAACCATGGCCGTAATAAAACTCATCGCCGAAAAATCTTTAAACAGAAATCCCGTCCCCGTATTTTTTAGCGGATCAAAATTTATGATGCTGTCTGCCAATCCGCCGGTAGCGCGGGCAACAGGAACGGCGCCGTAGTGCATTCCTTCCATTGCCACAATTCCCCCCGGTTCGTAATAACTGGGGAAAAGCATAATGTCACTCCCGGCAAAAATTTTCCGCGGAAGAGACCAGTTTGGCATCAAATGAGTTCCCACTCTCCCCGGATATTTTTTCTCCAGATCAAGGAAAAATTGGCGGTAGCGGTCATCTCCACCACCCATAATAATAAACTGGATATCAAACTCATCCAAAAGAAACTGTATTGTCTCCATAATAATTTCCAGGCCTTTTTGATAGTCCAAACGCCCTTCAAAACTGACGATGGGAACGTTGGGGTCTTGGTTTAAATTAAATTCTTTTTGCAAATCTTTTTTGTTTTCTTCTCTGGCAGAGAGATTGTTTTGGTTGAAATTCTTTTTAATAAGTTTATCCGAAGACGAATTAAATTCTTTGTAGTCAAGACCGTTTAAAACTCCAAAAACCTTGCCCCGGATTTCCTTGAAAAGTTCGTCCAGCCCCCAGCCAAAATCCGGACGCATCACTTCCCGGCTGTATGTTTCGGAGACGGTATTTATCAAATCGGCGTACATTACTCCCCTTTTTAGGGCATTTTGTTTTATTAAATCCTCGGAGAAAAACGGCAAGGGATCGGATTTTCCGTCATCAAAATCCATTTGTGAAGCGTGGGCAAAATCAAACATTCCCTGATATAAATTGTGAACGGATAAAATGGCGGACATTTTTTTGAAAGTGGGATTGTTCTTGTAAATTTTGCGTAAATAATCAATCAAATATCCTGTGTGCCAGTCGTTACAATGAATTAAATCAGGAACAAAAACACCGCTTTTAACAAATTCTAAGGCTCCGCGGGAAAGAAGGCTGAAACGGATGGGATCGTCTACATAATTGTAGACATTGGCCCGTTTTTCAAAATATTCCATATTTTCCAAAAAGTAAACAATGGGGTCCCCTTTTAAAGTTCTCTCCTGGGTTTTGACATTACAAACCAAGTCTTCAACGGGAAGTTCCATAACTTTCGTCGTGGGGAATTTTTTTTCATCAAGGGTGCCGTATTTTGGAGTAAAAATCCGGACATCAAGACCGTGTTTTATAAGGGCGCGGGGAAGAAAATAGGAAACTTGGGATAACCCCCCAACTGTAGAAAATGGCGCCACTTCCGCCGAAACGAATAATACTTTTAAGGGTCTGACCATATGATTTATTATAACACGATTGTGGACCTGAGCGGAATCGGACCGCTTATTAAGCTATGCCATAGCTTCGTATTGCCAGTATACTACAGGCCCAAAGTGTGGACCAACGGAGAATTGAACTCCGAACTACCCGCTGCGAGCGGGTCGGTATACCGTTTACCTATTGGCCCAATTATATCAGAATTTTAACAGATTTTAGGGGAATTAGTCCAATTAGATTAATTGGTCAAATTAGACCAATTTTTTATTTAGAAAATCGCGGCGTTTTCTGAAGAGATTTTCCCGAAAACCACCCTGCTCTATAAACATTTTTTCCTGTGCCCGCAAAAGTGAATCTAAAAGAAACGTTTCTTTGTAAAGCAAACACAACATTAAATTTGAAAAATGTTGTGAATTTTCAAGATTTAAATTAGACCAATTGGACAAATTGGTCAAATTTGTTGGATTTTCAACTGATTCACGAAAAGCGCGTATTTTTAATACGCGGGGATCATTTTTATCCCAAACCGGCAAATTTCGCCGGCGTAAAAAATCCAAGAAATCTTCTATAAGTTCACCGTAACTGGCTCGTCCTACACCTGTCAATTTTATATTACTTTCACAACTTTTTTCCAAAGAACCTTCAACAATATTTTGTTTGCCTGAACGGGATGCCTGAATCATTTGTTCTACCGTCCGCTTGTCAGCATAATCCGGGAGAAATTTTTTGCAAAAAAGATATGTTCCATCGTCAATGGTCACGGCCAACCTGTAAACTACTAAATCTTTATATCCACCCACACATTAAAATTAGATTAATTGGTCCAATTTGTCAAATTTGAGGAATTTGCAGAGAAAAATATATTTAAATATATATAAAAATAAAGGAGATGCTGAAATGAATTCAGCATGACACAAAAGAAGATTCTGGACGCGGCCAGAATGACGCAATTACTTCAAGAGGCCGAGAGGGTTGATGCGATTGCCGTTTTGATAAATTTCAAAGTGCAAATGGGAACCGGTGGAACGACCGGTGGATCCCATAAGTCCTACTCTTTCCCCTCTGCCTACATTTTGACCTTCGGAAACATCAATCCGTGACAGATGCCCATAAAGCGTGCGGTAACCATTTCCGTGGTCAATAATTATGTGATAACCATAATCATGATTGTCATAAAGCACCGTTACTACCCGGCCGGCGTCCGCGGCGGCGATTGGGGTGCCGGTACCCGCCGCAATATCATCACCTTGATGATACCAGGCAAAATATTGAGTGATAATCCCGCTGGTGGGCCAAATAAACCGGCCTGTCCCCCCTGCAAATAAATTTGGCGAGGAAACGGAACGCAATACTACAGGAGCTACAGATGGCGGTTTTCCGCCGGGAATAACGATTGTTTGCCCCACTGCTAGACTGAAAGTTTCATCATTGACAAAACTGTTGTACGGCCAGTCTACGATTGGTTGGGCGGAGGGAAGGCCATATTTTTTTGCTAAAGACGTGATCGTCTCCCCGCTTTTTACTTTTACAATGATCCCGGAAACGGGCGGAATTTTAATAATATCCCCCGGACGCAAAATTTTCCCTAAACCAAAGTCGTTTAAATAAGCAATAGAATCGGCATCAACACCGTATTTTTTAGCAATGGAACTTAAAGTATCCCCACTAATAACAAGATTTTCAATAATATCCCGCCGGGGTTTTTCCGATTCCAAAGTCTGAAATTCCACGCTGGCAATATCCGTGGTGGCGGAAAGAACATTTATAACTTGGGAATTGTTATTTCCGGTGGCGGAAGCGGTCATGGGATATTGGTTGACAATAACCGGAGCGGAAAGAATGGCGGTGGCCATCAAAAAAATCATTCCCACATGGAGAAACGGCTTTTGATAGGTTCCCCTTCTGGCTTTTAAAACCGTCACCACCAAACTTTTTCCGGTGTCAAAAAGGGTGCCGGCCAACGTTAATTTCCGCCGGGTGTACCAATCTATTGTCTTGGCAAATTCACCAATATCTTCCATTGGGAAAGTATACCACACCTCTCTTGAAGGTAAATGTCATCCTGACGAAGGTCAGGATCTCTGACGAATGTCAGATTCTCGCATTCGCGAGAGATCCCGAAACAAGTTCGGGATGACACAAAAATATATTTAAATAAAAAAGAAGATTCTGGACGCGGCCCGCTTCGCTGCGAGGCGAGCCAGAATGACGTTACGGAGGCGCTGATACAAGGATCTGATCCTTGTAAGTTATGATCCCTTGGAGAGGCTTTCTAGGAATTCTGCGCTTAGGCCCGCAGTCCGAAGGACGAGGACCGCAATGCTGAGTTTTTATCCTCCCTTGGTCAAACTATCCAAAAACTCAGCATTATTTTTTGTATGCATGAGTTTTTCTACCAACATTGGCGTTCTTTCGTTATCATCCAGCATATGAAGCATTTTAATAAGCGTGTCCAGTTGTTTAAGTCTCTCCGGTGTTACCAATTTTTCAAAATTGCGTGTCCCGGATTTACTTACATCAATCGCCGGATAAATTCTTTTTTCCGCCAGTTTGCGGTCCAAATGAAGTTCCATATTCCCCGTTCCTTTAAATTCTTCATAAATCAAATCGTCCATGCGCGAATCGGTATCCACCAGTGCGGTACCAATAATGGTCAAACTTCCTCCGTCTTCCACACAACGGGCCGCTCCTAAAAACTGTTTTGGCGGAAAAAGTGCGGCGGGGTCAAATCCCCCGGAAAGCGTTCTGCCGGATGACGGAATAGAAAGATTGTAGGCGCGCGCCAAACGGGTGATGGAATCCAAAAGAACCACCACATTTTTACCCATTTCCACTAATCTTTTTGCCCGATCAATCGTGACTTCGGCGACTCGGACTTGTTCACGAGGCGATTGATCAAAATTAGAAGCAATAACCTCTCCTTTTGTGCCGCGGGCAATATCCGTAACCTCTTCTGGACGCTCCCCAACCAACGCCACCATCAAATGATAATCCGGGAAATTGGTGGTAATTCCGTTGGCAATTTCTTTTAGCAACCAGGTTTTTCCGGCTTTTGGAGGGGAAACTATGAGACCCCTCTGGCCGCGACCAATCGGGGCGACCAGGTCAATTATCCTGGTGGACAAAATTTCCTTGGTAGTTTCCATGGTGATTTGTTTGTCCGGATAAATGGGAATTAGATCGTCAAAAAAGGGACGGTCTACCATTTTATCCGCCTCTACATCATTGATTTTATCCACCCGTAACAGGCCAAAATAGCGTTCGGTTTCTTTTGGAGCCCGGCCCACACCCTCTACCCAATCGCCATTGCGCAAAACAAAACGGCGGATTTGCGAAGAAGAAATGTAAACATCTTTGTCTGAAGGAATGAATTTTGGCCGCAAATAACCGTGACCTTCCGGCTGGATATCCAGGGCACCTTTTAAATCCATTGTGGGAACATCAGCCTCAGTATTTATATTTCTGGGGGGCATGGGATTTCCCACAAAATCATTGACGTTGTTACTGCGAAACGCAGGCCTACGTAGCGAACTAAAACTATTTCCAAAATTATTGTTATTATTTCGTGGGAGCATTTGTATGAAAAAACTTTTGGGGAAAAACCAATATTCTGATTATCCAACCAATTATAAAAATTGTCAAGATGGCAAAACCGGCAAACTCCAAAAGTTGGGGCCAATAGAAAAGATAGACCGTCGTATTGCCCTCTTTGGTATCCCATCCGTTAGCCCAATTATTGATAATTTGATGATTATTTGCTCCAATGGCAATCCAACCGATGTCAAAAGACTGGGACAATATAATAGTACCAGGCGAATTTAGATCTATTTTGTAAAAAGCGGGATTGGGATGATAGACAGTAAAATCATTTAGGTAACTTACGGAACTTGGGTTACTTAAGTTTCTTAAAGAAATCAATTTAAAATAATCAATCTTATAAACTTCTAAAGATTCCTGGTTATCCAAATGAAAAGCGTAACCTAATCCATCAGGCTCCATCGGCGGCAACACGAAATTTGAAATTTGATCCCGCACGTTGCGGGATGAATTTTGTATGTACGTTTCTAAAACCGCCCGGCGGGAATTTAAATCTTCTACCCAAAACAGATTTCTTTCTTCACTCTTAGCTTTTACTTTTATCAAATAACTGTCTCTGTGAGAAAGTGTCGGATAGTCATTTACCTTCAAGAGACCTCCCCTCTGGAAGCTATCAGGATCAAATTCCAGATCTGCCTGTGTCCTGCCGGTAAATAAAGTTCTATAAAAATAAAAATTATTTTTACCTTCTATATAGTCTCCAACATCAAAATATCCCTGATCCAGATTGCTCCATTTGTACGCAGGGCC
>CAYHYP010000027.1:7278-8590 GCA_964360925.1 uncultured Gammaproteobacteria bacterium
GAAATTTCCCAGTAGTAGTTCTCATTTGTGGGCATCCAACGGTCAAATTCCCGGTCCAATAGGGCTTGGGGTAACCCAAACCATCTAAAACCCGCCCCTTCGTATCCCCAATCGTAATAACCCCAACCATAAATTGAGTCCACGGGAAACGGGGCGATTCGGGTGTTGGGGTCTTGGGAATTAAACCAGTCAAAAGTTTGCTGGTACTCCGCAGGAATTTTTACCCGTTCACAATTACAAATCAAATTCCCCTTAAATGCCGGGAACATATAAAAAATAAATATCAAAGATAAAATAAAAACGAGGATGTAGGTGACGTGACGCGATCGCAACATAGAACATACATGGTTAAGAAATGTTCCAATAAAAATAGACATTGAAAGCATTAATAACAGGGAAAATTTTGTAAAGGGAAAACGGAGAGTTTCGGTGTCAATAAAGGCCATAATGCCAATGATGGAAATTAAAAATACCGGAAAAATGGCTTTTCCAAGAGAAATTTTTTTCCAAAAGGAAATTATCAGTCCCATTATTGCCATGGCAAAACTGCCATACCCTACTGCTAAAACAACGGGGTTTGAAAGGTGATTTTTCCAAACCGGAAATAAATCCACAAATTGAAGGCCGTTAAAATCAAAATGACCCCAATCAAATAAATATCCCCGAATCAAAGCGATATCAAACATGTTTCCAAATTCTTTGCTGACGGTAATTGCCCGTTGGGAAAATTGCTGGCTGATGTGAGAATTGGCTACCTCCCCGCCATGAGTTAAAACATAATAAAGTGATGGCATCAGCCAAAAACTGTTGACAATAAGGCCAATAAACAAAACTTTTAAGGACCATTTTTTGTCTAAAAGGAAGGCAAAAATTACTAAGGCGGCAAAATTAACCAGCCACAAAGTTGGAGTGTGAGCCATAGGGGCAGACAATAAAAACAGTAAAACCAAACTGCGGACTTTTTTTTGTGAAACTGCCCAAAAAAGCCAGGGCAAAAAAGCATAAGCGGTGGCAAACATTTCCAGGGGTAAATAAAAATGTTGCATTGTCCCCAGATTTAAAAGATAAAATAGTCCGCCGAGGAAAGCTCCGGTATTGCTTTTATCTTTTAATAAAAAATAAACTCCCAACGGCCCAATGATTAGTGTCAGCCAAAAGTAGCCATATCTAAATGGAATCCATAAATACCACAAACGACCCAATTCTGAAATTTGTGATTGAACGGACAGCGCCCCCAAACCCTGATGCTGTTGCCAAACTCCCCAAAAAATTCTTTGTAAATAAAGTCCCAAATTAAATTCCGGGTGCAGTG
>CAYHYP010000028.1:0-5627 GCA_964360925.1 uncultured Gammaproteobacteria bacterium
AGTATATCAGCTCCGATGGTTTGAAGTAATACTAAGGAAAAAGCAATTAGAGCCAGGCCGGAAAATAAGGCCACAATGTTTTCCTGCGCACCTTGCAGTTTTTCCGGATTTCCGGAGGAGGTGATCAAAGTATATCCGGTGGAGATTATCAAAAGTAAAATTATTCCTCCGGAGGCTACAAAGGCATATATCAAAACAAATTTTAAAAAGGCTTGAAGATTGCCGGTAGGAACGCAACCAATTGCGGTAGCAAAACCCACAATCTCTTCGTTTGTACTTATATCCTTGCAAGTGGTTCCATTAAGTTTCCAAGGTAAAGATGGGGGAGGAGCCTTTGCAACACACATCCCCGATTCATATGAATATAAACGGGTACAATATGTTTTTTCACTCCAACTTACCGCCCATTGTTTAATAAACGAACAAGATTGAATTGCCAACCACGGTGCCCCTGATTTCAAGCTACAACTCCAGGGAGTGTTTCCATTACAACAAATACCGGAGCATGACAGTGGCTCTATCATTCCCGGAGGACAAGTGGGGGATAATTTTGTAACCCCCTTTTTATAACAACACTTTGTTGCTCCTATCCAAGTAGTAACTGAAGCTGCATCACAATAAATAGTATCAGGAACTGTGTTGCAATCACTTTGAGAAGAAGCCTCGTTACATTTAGTCCCATTGCTTGCTTTGCTTAAATCTACCTGACTGGGATCACAAGTTGGTGCTGCAAAAATTATAGATGGAAAAAACACCTCCAAAAAAAGGAAAAGGGTGATGATGGATAGAATCTTTTTCATCTTGACAAAAATGATTTTTTAAGTTAAAATAAACTTTGTTATTGACACCCTGGCCGCAAGGCTGGGGGTTTTTATATATTTAAGTCTAACATTTTCATCTCCTATTAGATTATCACAAATCAAGTTTGGAAGAGTTAGTTGGATACGTACTCGCATTCGCGAGAGATGCTGAAACAAGTTCAGCATGACAAAATGTGATTAACGAACTTAAGTTTGGAAGACTTTGAGAAAAGTGTCATTGGGGATTTCCACTTTACCAATGGTCTTCATTTTTTCTTTCCCCTTCTTCTGTTTCTCCAAAAGTTTCATTCTGCGGGTGAAATCACCGCCGTAAAGTTTAGCGGTAACATCCTTGCGGAAGGCTTTGATATCCGCCCGGGCAATAATTTGTCCATTGATGGAAGCTTGAATGGGAACGGGAATTTGTTGGCGGGGGATAATTTCCGCCAGTTTTTCTACCAGCTTTTTCCCATATTTTTCCGCCCGGGATTTTTCCATTATTTGAGAAAAAGCGTCAATGGATTCGTGATTAATAATTATGTCCAGGGAAACGGCTTCAAACGGACGGTAATCTGTGACTTCATAATCAAAACTGGCATAGCCGGAAGATTTGGATTTAAGTTGATCAAAAAAATCGGTAATAATTTCTGACAGGGGGAGTTCATAATAAAGAGTGACATTTTTGCCGTGATATAACATATCCAATAATTTGCCCCGGCGTTCCTCACATAAGGTAATAATGGCACCAACATAGTCTTGCGGAGTAATTATGGTGGCTTTTATCCAAGGTTCCTTATCATCTTTATATTCAACCGTGGGATTTGTGGCAATTATTGACAGGTTGAAATCCGACTCCAGTCTTTCTTGAGAAACTTCGGCGTGGAGATGTCCAAGAAAACCGCATTTATATCCTCTACCAAGGGCTTTAGAGCTGGTGGGAACAAAAGTGATGGCGGCGTCATTAAGATAAAGTTTTTTCAAGGCATCTTCCAATATGCCAAATTCATCCTGATCTACCGGGAAAAAGCTGACAAAAACAACGGGTTTTGGTTGATGGTATCCTTCCCAAAGACCAATTTTTGCCGGGTCTTTTATATTGGTCATAAAATAACCCACCTCACCGGTTTCCAGTTTATTGCACGGTACCATTACCGGAGTAAAATGGCCCACGTCTCCCGTCAAAACTCCGTCTATAACTTTTACAAAAGCCACCACTCCGCGTTCTTGGTTGTATTGAGAGGAAAAATACATGGTAGAGACACCCGAATCGGGTGTCTTTACATTAGGATTGCCGTTTGGTGGAGGAATTTGTTCAATAACCGCTTCCAGTAATTCCTTGACACCTTGTCCGGTTTTTGCAGAAATATGATAAATCTTTGTAGAGACAAGGCATTGCCTTGTCTCTACCATTAATTCCCGTAATTCTTCTTCCGTTTCCTCTACCTTTGCATTTGGCGAGTCTATTTTATTTATTACCGGAATTATTTTTAAGCCCAGCTTCTTGGCTTTTGCCAAATGGGAAAGAGTTTGGGCTTGAACTCCTTGGGTAGCGTCCACCAAAAGAATAGCTCCCTCACAAGCGGCCAGACTGCGTTCCACTTCGTATGAAAAATCAACATGCCCCGGAGTGTCAATGAGATTTAAAATATAATTTTTGTAGTGCATGGTGACGGGGGAAAGACGGATAGTGATGCCCCGTTCGCGGGAAACCGGGTGGGAATCTAAAATTTGTTCCTGGGAATCGCGGGCAGAAACTGTGCCCGTTATTTGCAACAACCGATCGGCAAGCGTGGACTTACCGTGATCAATGTGGGCAATAATAGCAAAATTACGGATTTTATTTTGATCCATTTTAAGTAGATTCTGGATGCGCTTCGCTTACCAGAATGACCTCATTTTTCCAGAATTTTCTTTTAAATAATCCCAGGAAGGATTGCAGTTCATCAATTTTTAAAACCCAGGTAAGGAAAAAATAAACCGCAAGTCCAATGCCGGCGGCAGTTCCGGTCAACATTATAAGCGGTGCCGTTCTGGTGGTATCAAAAACCAATTGGTCAAGAAGTTTCATGGGAACATATAAACTTAAACCGGTAATTACCGAAGCCAGAAAAATTTTAGAAGCCGGAAAAAATAGGGCTTTTTTATCAAAGCCGTTGGCTTTTTTATTTAAGAAATATATTAAAAACAAAACATAAACAAGATCGGCAATAGCACTGGCAGCGGCCAGCCCCCAAACCGGTTTGGAGGAGGCGAGTAAAAAAATAAACAGAACAGAAAGAGCAATGTTTAGAATTACCGTAAGACTGCCAATAATTACCGGAGTTTTGCTGTCGTGAAGAGCGTAAAAACCGCGGACAAAAAGATTAATTGCCGATTCGGCGACCAGTCCCACCCCCAAAAAAGCCAAAACCAACCCCGTATCTACAGTAGCCATCCAGTCAAATTTAGAAGCTCCATAGACCAAACGGACAATAGGAATACGTAAAACAATTAAAATGGCGGCGGCGGGACAAACCAAAAATAAAATTTGATGAAGGGAGGTGAGAAAAGTTTTTTTAAAGGCGACCAGTCCGTCTTCTTTTGCCTGCTCTTCGGATAATGTAGGCAGAGCGGCCTGGGAAATGGTGGCGGCAAAAACGCCAATGGGAACGGCGGCCAGTTGTTGGGCAAAACTGAAAATGGTGATGGCTCTGGTAGAAATTAAAGAAGAAATTGCCAGGTTGGCAAAATAGTTTAGTTGGGTGATAGCCAACCCTACGGTTCTGGGTAAAATTAATTTGCCGATTTCGCGAACCCCGCTGTGTTTTAAATCAATGATAAATTCGTATTTGAATTTAAGGTGCAAGGAGATAGGAACTTGGATAAGCAAAAATAAGAAAGCTCCCAAGACTACTCCCCAAACTGCGCTGTAAAGTCCCAAACTTGGGGAAAGAAGAACAATTCCCAGAATAATTCCCAGGTTGTAGGCGATTGGGGCTAAAGCCGGGATCAGAAAGCGTTTGTGAGACTGTAAAATTCCGGTAAGAAAATTTCCCAGAATTAAAGGCAAAGTTTGCCCTATAAGCATGATTCGTGTGAAGGGAATTGCCAAAGACAATTCTTTAGCACTTAATCCCGGGGCAATTATTTCCAGTAAGTTTTGAGTAAAAATAAGAAAAACCAGACTTAAAATTAAAAATAAAATAATGCTGATGTTGAGAATGGTGGAGGCAATGCGGTTGGCGTCATCGAGTTTCTCTTTGGCCAAATATGAGGTGAATATAGGAATAAAAGCGGTAGTTAAGGCTCCCATAACAATCAAATCAAAGACGGTGTTGGGAAGCCTGAAGGCTGTAATAAAAATGCCAATATCGGCAACACTGAAACGGTCGGTCAAAAGACGGTATTTAAAAAGACCCAAAATACGGGACATCAAAACCGCGGCGGCAATGATAGAAGCCGCTGAAAGAATACTGGTTTGACGGCGGAAAAGTAAATCGGTGCCGTTTTTGATAATATTTTTTACCATTGCAGAGCCCATTTTACTATGTTAAAATGATTTTTAACAATGCCAATAATTAAATCAGCCATAAAGAAACTTAAACAAAGCTTAAAAAAGCGGGATAAAAACCGTGGCATCAAAAGACATTTGAAAGATATTATTGATGCTTTTAAGGAAAAACCTTCCAATGAAACTTTTTCGCAAGTGGCTTCTGCTTTGGACAAAGCCGCCAAAACAAACGTGATCCACAAGAACAAGGCTTCGCGCTTAAAGAGCAGATTGTCAAAAAAATTGATTAAAGTTGAAGTAAAAAAGGAAAAGAAAGTACTCTCTAAAAAGTCTTCGGTCAAAAAAACCGCAAAGAAGAAATAGTCCCGTCATTCTGGCCGGAGTCCAGAATCCTCTTTATTAACCCAAAAACCGCACACCAGGTTTTTTAGAAAAATGCAATTTATCAGCAAGCTTATTCAAAACATTATTTCCTGTGTTAAAAACTGCTCTTTCAGCTCCTGCTACGTCTGTAGATTCGAGGGTCTCAAATACTGCTTGTTCGTGCGCAATATCAGTGACTAGACTATCAAGTAATTTAGCTTTATCTTCAGGACTCAATCGGGAAAGTTGAGTTTCTAATTCCCTAGACCGTTTTGCTATTTGTTCATTTTTAGCTTGGTATCCTTCTGTAGGTGTTGGCATTTGATTTATTCTATTTCTCTCTGCTTCAAAAGTCAAGAATGAAAATTATAGGCTCGGGAGATAATTGCTACTTAACAGATATTGATTGTTATTATAAATATCTTCAGAAGTTATCTGATTTGAATCACTAATTGGCTGTTCATGGCGGAAGCCAGACGACCAAGAAAATCAATGGTGGGATTGGCGTTTCCGGATTCAACACGGGCGATAGCTGATTGTTGGGTTCCTGCCATTTGCGCTAATTTGGTTTGCGACCATTTTTTATTTAACCGGGCACCAATCAAAGCAAAAATGGCTCTATATCTCGGTTCAAGTTTTTTGCGTTCCCGAACGAACCCGGGATCTTTTTCCCATTCTGTTTTAACCTCTTCCCATGTTTGAAAATTATCAATGTTTTGCATGGTTTGACTATAACATATAAGTTATAGTTATGTCAAGGTATTTAACCGTTGATGGGCAAGTTCCATTTCTCTTTTAGGTGTTTCTTGAGTTTTCTTTTTAAACACATGTAGAAGACAGATTTTATTTCTTATGAACGCATAAAAAATTCTAATTTCGTTCTTGCCTCTAATTCGTAATTCATAAAGTTGACTATCTAACTTTTTAGAGTGAGGCATTCCCAAGAATGGACCATATTCTTGCAAAAGTTTTAT
>CAYHYP010000028.1:5727-8341 GCA_964360925.1 uncultured Gammaproteobacteria bacterium
ACTTTTTAGAGTGAGGCATTCCCAAGAATGGACCATATTCTTGCAAAAGTTTTATTTTACTATCAACTTTCGACATCAATGATTCACCCTCTGTTTCTAAAAATTCTTTTACAACTTTCTCACCTCTGGAATTTTGATAGAAAATGACACACCAACTCACAGAATTATAATATCACCTGGTAAATTGTCTTTAAATCTTCTATTCTGAATGGGTATGGTAAAGAGTCTTTTTCCTACCCCGGAAGTAAATTTGATGCCCAGTGATGATCTGGAAAACAGACCGGCAGGGAAATTTTTGAAGTGGGCTTTAAATTGGGGGAAAAAAATTGTGGTGGGGACGGAGCTTATTGTAATTTTAGCTTTTCTTTCCCGTTTTTGGCTGGATACCACCGTTGCCGATTTGAATGACAAAATACTTCAAAAAAAAGCGATAGTTTTGGCTTCAAGTGAATTTGAAAAATCTTTCCGTTCTGTGACTAACAGGGTGGAAAAATCAATGGTGATTGAAAAATCTCTTTCTACCCTTACAGTTTATGACAAAGCCAAAAAATTGATTCCTGAAAATATTATTCTTGATAAGATATCCGTAGACAACAAGACGGTTTCATTTTTGGGGAGTTCGGACGAAATAACCTTGTCCAAATTAGTGGCTTCATTTAAGGACTCTCCGGATTTTTCCAACGTTTTAGCAGAGAGAATTGCAAAAAAGGGAAGTACGGTTTCCGTTGATTTTGCTTTTAGCGCAACTTATGCCAACCAAAAATAATTTATCAATTTCTCAAAGGTATCAGCGTTATTATGCCTATCTATCTCCTATCACTTCCGATCCCATAATTCGGGGTTATTTTAGTTTGGTTGCCTCAATTTTATTAATTGCCTTTTTTCTGGTGTTTGCGTTATCTCCAACTTTTAATACCATTGTGGCCTTACAAAAGAAAATTTCCGATCAAAAAGCCATTATTTCCGCATTAGATGCCAAGATAGCCGCCCTTATTACTGCTCAAGATACTTTTTCTAAAATAGAAAATAAAGTGCCTCTTGTTTATTTAGCTCTTCCGGATAAACCTACTCCACAAGGCATTGCGGCGGATATTCTTTCTTCAGCTTCATCTCTTGGGCTTACTGTTCTTTCTTTACAATTTCAAGCAATTCCTCTCTCTAAAAATACCGAAACTAAAATTATTATTTCCAATGGTTTACCGACCGTTTCATTTAGTACGTCTGTTATTGGCTCACAAGAAAAAATAAGAAATTTTATCGGGGATCTGGAAAAACGGTTAAGATATCTTCGTTTAAAAAATTTTACTGTTAATTTAGGGTCTGCGGATATTACCGGATTAGGATATTATTATGAATAAAGATAAAAGTTGGCTTTATTTGGCAATTCTTACTTTAGTGGTTGCGGTTATTTGGACCGGAGTGACGGTAATTTCCAATTCCAGAAAATCTACGATTCCCGATGATATTGAAAAAATAATGGTACCGTTAAATCCGGTTATCAATCGTGAAATATTTGATATATTACAAGAAAGATCAAAGTGAATAATAAAAAAATACCTACATTTATTGGACTGATTTTGGCTTTGGTTTTAGTGGTGGTTTTAGCTCTTACCACCTCGTTGGTTTCAAGAGTTACCACCTTTTTTTCTCAAGCAAGTTCCTCTATTGTTCCCGATTCCGTTGGGGTTGCGAATATTTCCGAAAAAGGATTCACTGTTTATTGGACCAGTCAGTCGGCCAGTTTGGGTTCTGTTTCTTACGGTACGACGACTGCACTAAGTTCCGGAATAGCTATTGATGATAGAAATTTGACCACTCCCAATGAAAAATATCTTTCTCATTTTGTAAGAGTTACCGGTTTAAGTTCCAATACCAAATATTTTTATAATGTATCGGGGCGGGACGAAGCTCCTTTGGAAGTTACAACGTTGGCCCAAGCTCCCCAGACGTCTAATGTAGAGCCGGGTTTTGGAAAAATTAATGATGCTTCGGGAACTGTTCTTTCAGGAGCAATTGTGGTGTTAACCTATACCGGAGCAGACAAAACGGCCACTCTTTCAAAAAGTGACGGCAGTTATGTTTTGCCTGTTATTATGGCCACAAGTGGACAGGCGGAAACTGTTTCATTTTTGTATGGGACAGAAACGGCAACTATTACCTGTAAAGTAGGTCAGGACCGTCCTTTGCCTACTATTAAGATGGGGGACAATGCGGATTGTTCCAAAACTGTTTCACCGCCACCGCCTGTTGTTATAAAAACGGCTACTCCACCTGCTGAATTAATTTTGCCCGTAACTTCCGGGACTCCCTCGGCGGAGGTTTTTCACCTGGCTTGTATAAATGAGGCATGTGTAAAAATTACCGGAACAGGAGCCGACACTTGCAGTGTTAATAAAGATTGTGTTCCGGTAGTAGTAGTGCCGCCGGTTGTGGTTACTCCGCCTCCCGCCACCGGAGCCCTTGAGGACACCTTTATGCTTTTGGGATTAGGGTTTCTATTAATTGGCTTAGGCTTCGCTCCTGAAGTGTTACGAAGATTTTCCATATAATTCTTTGTGCGTACCGAAGATGATGAAATAGACAACTGCTTCTCCTGCAATTTCCGCTTCTTTAT
>CAYHYP010000029.1:0-8131 GCA_964360925.1 uncultured Gammaproteobacteria bacterium
ACCATTGGCTAACAAGCAGCTAGAGTCCGCCCTCGGGCGAGATAATAGCGTGCCTATTGAAGAATGAACCGGTGAGTATTCTGTACGCGCTTTGTCTAACCTACTCTGTAGGGGAAGCGAAGTGAAAGCAAGCCTGAATAGGGCTAATATGGCGCGTGCGGAATGACCCGAAGCCAGGTGAGCTAATCATGAGCAGGGTGAGAGCCGATGAAAATCGGCTGGAGGCCCGAACTCTTTGTTGTTACAATAACATGAGATGACTTGTGATTAGAGGTTATATGCCTATCGAACCTGGGGATAGCTGGTTCTCCCCGAAATATATATAGGTATAGCGTTCCATTGCATGTTTTCTGGAGGTAAAGCACTGGATGGCCCACCTTGCGCAAGCTGGGCGGGCTAACCAAACTCTGAATGCCGGAAAAATAGATGGAGCAGTCAGACAGCGACGGCTAAGCGCCGTTGTCTAAAGGGAAACAGCCCAGACTTATAAATAAGGTCCCTAAACGAAACCTAAGTTAAAGGATGTCAAATCTTTTATACACCCAGGAGGTTGGCTCAGAAGCAGCCATCCTTTAAAGAAAGCGTAACAGCTCACTGGAATAAAGGCTTGGCGCCGAAAATGAACGGGAATTAAGGTTTCTACCGAATTTTAAGATTTCCCCGCCTTAGGGCGAGGGAGTGGTAGGGGAGCGTTCTCTGCTAGGATGAAGGTGAACTGTAAGGTTTGCTGGACGATAGAGAAGTGAGAATGCCGGTATGAGTAGCGTTAATATTATGTGAGAACCATAATCGCCGAAAGTCCAAGGTTTTCCACACAACGTCAATCGGTGTGGAGTTAGTCGGCCCTAAGCGTGACCCAAAGGGGATAGCGCGATGGATAACGGGTTATTATTCCCGTACAGTAAGTTGATCGTTACCAGTCAAGGAAGGACAAAGTGAGGATAGTCTGTCCCGCCCATTGAACATGGTGGGATTAAGTGTCAAAACAGTGGCAACTAGAAAATCTATTGCTGCGTTTAATTGAGGCACAAATACAAGTCCGACGTAACGTCGGACAAGTAGACAAGTCTTCGTTTTCGAGAAAATTTTCGTGACGAGATCAATTTATTACCGTACCAACAACCAACACAGGTGGACAGGAGGAGTACTCTCAGGCGATCGGAAGAACTATGTTTAAGGAACTCGGCAAAGCAGCTCGGTGTAACCTAGGGAGATACCGTACCCCCGATGTGAATCGGGGGTCGCAGCGAGTGATTGCTATCCAACTGTTTAACTAAAACACAGCCCTCTGCAAAGCCGAAAGGCAACGTATAGGGGGTGACACCTGCCCAGTGCTAGTAGATTAAAGCTGGTCCTGATTCCGATTTATTCGGAGCAGGGATTGGTCAAAGTCCTAGTGAACGGCAGCAGTAACTATAACTGTTCTAAGGTAGCGAAGTTCCTCGACAGGGGTCCCGCCGTGGAGGCGGGAGAACTTGGCTATATGCTGGAATATCCGATGAATCTTGCACTACCCGACAAAGTAATATAACATTAAATTATGTCGGGTGATAATGTGACAAGTGCGGAAAATCAGCAGGAAACGTTGTATTTCTTTAACGGTTTTTTAAACGGGGAAGGTTCCGTAAGTCTAATCAAAGCAACTAACAAAAAGGGTGGAACTGGTTTTTACTATACTCCCGATTTTACTGTCAGTAATGCAGATTTAAATCTTTTAAAAGAGACAAATCGCGTTATCGCGCAAGGGAAGGGAATAATTTCTCCAATTAAAGGGGGGTATAATCTCTCAATTCGGGGAAAAGAAAAAGTAAAAATTGTTCTGCAATTTTTGAAAAATTATCCGCCAATTGCGGGTGATTTAACAAGTGAAAAGCTTTTAATTTTAAGAAAAGCGATTTCAATTCTTTCCAAAAAGAAGAATAGGAATAAGCGTTTTAAGAATGAGGCTTTGGAAATTGAAGAGTTGCGAGAAAGACTTCGGAAAATTAAAAAGAGCGCCAAATCAAGCAAAAGTTTTCTCAATTTAAGATTGAATCGAAAGAAAATAGGTTATTTTCTTGCTGGGATAGTTGACGCGGAAGGATCAATGGGGTGGCGCAAATCTGGTGACAGATTGCAACCATACTTTTGTGTCCTAATGCGTGAAGAAGCCATTATCAATTTATTTCAAAAATATTTTGGTTTTGGTCAAAAATACTATCGTCCGGCGGAAAAATTATTTCATTTCGAAACAGCAAAAAAGGAAAACGTTTTGAAATTGGCAAATTTCTTTTTAAAAAAATGTCCAGTAAAGCTTGCTAAAAACAAGCAACGTCTGGATAATTTACAACGGATCCTCAACGACTACACGCCAAGCCCCGCCAACGGCGGGGAAGATATAGTCTGAACTCCAATGCGAATTGGAGAATTGATAACAGAATGTGTCGGGTGAATCTTGAAAAAAGATACACTTGCCCGAAATCATCGTAAGATGATGCACTCGGGATTCGCGACCAAAATTAAAGTTAAACAAACGAGTTTTTTAACAATACAGTAAAATCGTGCGAAATAGAGTGTAAAATCTGTCTATATGCTGGAACAACTTGCAATTCGGGAAGTACTAACTTATAATTGTTAGTGACAATCTTTCCCGTAGAGTTAATCAGCAGGAAAGAATGGGGTGATAAATATGGAATCTTTAGAAAGTAAAAAAAGATTTAATAAAAAAAGACCAAATCCAGATTTAACGGATAAAGACAGGGGCACCGCTAAATTTGAGAAAGATCTCAAAGGTCTTCTCAGAGACAAAGTGTCAGTTCCGAAATTTAATTAACCCTAATATCCTCAGAGACTACACGACAGAATCCTAGAGATCCTGAAACAAGTTCAGGATGACAGGAAGAAGATATAGTCCACAAATGAAGTTCCGACCCGCACGAAAGGTAGAATGAGATAGCGACTGTCTTAAGCATAGATCCGGCGAAATTGAAATGGCTGTGAAGATGCGGCCTAGTCATACTTGGACAAAAAGACCCCGTGGAGCTTTACTGCAACTTGGCACTGTTGAATTGTTTTCTATTGTCTAGCAATAGGTGGGAGCCGCAAGGCACTAATGTAAGACCACTCTTGGAAGATAAGGAGACTAATCCCGTTCCTCTTAAAAATTGAGGCGGGAGACAATGTCTGGCGGGCAGTTTAACTGGGGAGGTTGACTCAATTTAATGGGTCCTACGAAAAGTAATTTTCGTAAGCAAATTGGCTATATGCTGGAACATCCGGGGATACAGTTGATACTTGAATTAAAAGAATAAAATCTTATAATAAAAGTGAAAATTCACTGTTGCGGATTATCAGCAGGGAAGAAAGAAAATTATGATACAAAAAGGCAAACTTGAAAAATGGGCTAGCGATTGGAAACAATCGTCAGAAAATTTAGTCAAGGGTGCTGAAGAAATACTTAAGGGGGAATACTCTAGATCCGAAAAAAAACGAGCAAAACAAAGATTATTTTTAGGAAAAGAATATCTTTCCCTAATTACTGATCTTAGAGCCACATTCGGATTAAAACTAAATCTTCGTAAGAAAAAATAATTTTCCTTCCCCTCAACGACTATACGCCAGATCCCAATTTGGGATATGATATAGTCTGAACTCATAAGCGATTATGAGAATCCGACAGAAATGATCGGGTAGAAAGCGTCCTGAATGAGGCTAAAATCTCTAGAAGAATACAAAAAGACATTAAAAATTTCTGTAAAACAGAAAAATGTTTTGGTTGGACTTCTTCTGGGAGATGGACATATTGAACTTTCTCCAAATGGGAACTCGGCAAGATTAAAAGTGGAGTACAGCGTTAAAAATTCTGACTACGTGGAATTTCTTCACAAAATTTTTAAAAATTTTGTGAGAATGAGTCCGCGGACCAGAACCGTTAAAGGTTTTGGGAAGAATTTTAACCGCATTGGCTTTACTACTTTAAGTTTGCCCGATTTTTTGCATTTTAGAGGTTTGTTCTATCAAGGTAAAACCAAGATAGTGCCGTCAAATATAGATAAATTGCTTACAAACATCGGTTTGGCAATTTGGTTTATGGATGACGGATCATACAAATCTAAAGAATGCAAAGGAAAGTTATTCTGTACTCATAATTTTAATTCAAAAGAAATTGACATACTTTGCCAAGTTTTGAAAGATAAATTTGGTTTAGAAGCAATTCCGAGAATCCAAAAGGACGGTATAGAAATTTATATCAAAGCCTCATCATACGAAAAATTTAAAACCATTCTCTCTCCGTTTATGGTCGAATCTTTTTCGTACAAATTGGATAGTTATTCTTAACAAATTTGCCTAAATTGTAACGGAGTCGTACAAAGGTACGCTAGTCCCGGATGGAAATCGGGACGATAGGGCAAACCCAAAAGCGTGCTTGACTGTGAGACTTACAAGTCGAGCAGATACGAAAGTAGGTGTTAGTGATCTGGTCTGCGCTTTTTGGTAAGCGCGGAGCTTAACGGACAAAAGCTACCCCGGGGATAACAGGCTGATCGCATCCAAGCGTCAAATTTGGCGCCCCCCGCCAGTGATGGCGGGGTGAACGAAGTGACTAATATCGGTGGAGCCCAATATCATATAAGATGAAAGGGTAATACCGAGGGAAGGTGATTTGTTGTGGAAACTAAAAGAGCGAAATCAGCGAGAAAACTTATTTTTGAAGAGAAAGAGTACGATTTGCTAATCGGTTCTTTACTTGGCGACGGTTATTTGGATAAAACTACTTGTGGTTATGCTTTGAGAATTCATCATGGCATAGCCCAAAAAGCATATGTTGATTTTAAATATCAATTAATTGCGAAGTTTACCAATAGTCGCCCAAAAAGATCCGGTAAAGCATATTATTTTCGAACCGTAACTCATCCAATTTTTGATAAATTGCATGAACTTTTCTATCAAAACGGTAAAAAGGTTCTCCCAATTAAATTAATTGAGAAAGATTTATCACCATTTGCTTTGGCAATATGGATAATGGATGACGGTTCAAAAGAAACTCGACAGCTTCGAATCAATACACAAAGTTTTACTCGTGAAGAAAATTTAAGCTTAATTAAGTTTCTACAAACTAAATTTGGAATAGAGTCTACAATTAATGTAGACAAAGAAAAATATCGGTTGAGAATACGCGGCAATAGTATGCCAAAATTAATCTCATTGATAAAACCTTATTTTATTCCGGAGATGTTATACAAATTACCCCCGTAACGACTGAACCCTGTACCGAATGGTACTGGGGGAGATAGCTCAAAATCCGCCGGTTGGCGGAAAACCACGAGTTATCAAACGTCACTTTCTTGAAAAAGAAAAAGATATAGTCTATTCCAAAAGGGATTTTGGGTAAAATGCCACAGCGACGATGCGGTTTGGCACCTCGATGTCGGCTCATCCTATCCTGGGGCTGAAGTAGGTCCCAAGGGTCCGGCTGTTCGCCGGTTAAAAGGGTACGCGAGCTGGGTTCAGAACGTAAATATTATTGCGTTTTACATTAGAAATAATGTATATTAAAGAAGAGACAGAGTTCTCTTGCTTTCTGTCACCCAAGAGAAAAAGTACAGAAAGAATCGACTAAAATCGGTGAAACCCTTTTTGGTTTTTTCGAACTAACATTAAGGGTAATACCGAGGGTAAGTAAGAAAGTGTATGACAAAAGAAACCTTAGCTTATATTGCAGGATTTCTTGATGGAGATGGGTGCATAATGCTTCAATTGGTTTACAGGCACGATTATGTGCTTGGTTATCAAATAAGAGCAAGTATCGTTTTCTATCAAAAAAACCAATATGAGTGGTTTCTTTCTTGGCTTAAAAAGCAATTCAACGACGTGGGTTATATTCGCGACCGAAAAGATGGAATGAGTGAATATACCATTGTTGGATGTAAAAACGTCAAGAAAGTATTACAACTTTTATTTCCATATTTTCGTCTAAAGAAGAAACAGGCAGAAGTTGCTTTAAAAGTAATTTCTCAAATGCCTGGAACCGGACGGAAAATGACAGAGGAAAAGTTGTTAAATTTAGCAAAAGATGTTGATTTATTTTTGGAATTAAATTATTCCAAGAGGAGAACAAACACTTCTGCAAAATTAAAAGAGTTTTTTATGTCAAAACATTCTTAATCCCGTAGAGACTTGTTCCGCGAGGAACAGGCCCGCCGTTGGCGGGCAACACGTCGACTCCCGATACTGCGAACAGGTATCGTTGATGAAGATATAGTCCACACAGTTAGTAATAATTGATTTTGTGCGTAAGACAGTTCGGACTCTATCCAGTATGACCGTAGGAATTTTGAGGAGATTTCTCCATAGTACGAGAGGACCTGGAGGAACGAATCCCTGGTGTGCCAGTTGTCCCGTCAGGGGCACCGCTGGGTAGCTACATTCGGATCGGATAAGCGCTGAATGCATCTAAGTGCCAAGCCGACTCCAAGATTAGAATTCCATTTTTAGCACGCAAGTGTTAGAGAGAAGACCCGTAGTAGACTACTACGTTAATAGGCTACGAGTGTAAGATCCGTAAGGATTTCAGCTTAGTAGTACTAATTGGTCAACTGTAGATTTTTTAGTTTAGATGTATAATGGCCTTCTGTTCACTTTTAAGAGAGCAAATTGAGGATCAAATTTCGGTCTCTGGAGCGAGATGGAACTACTCCATCCCATACCGAACTGGAATGTAAAACGTCTTAGCGTTGACAATACTTGTCAGGCAACTGACCGGGAAGATAGATCGAGGCCGAAATTTGATTCTTAATTAAATGGCCTCTCTCTGCGATCCTCGTTCGCGTTGCTCACTGCGGGTCTAAGATCGAGGCCGACCGCGGTGTCTGCAAGTTAAAAAAGTCTTAGAAGTTTCTTCTGTTTCTGTTTGTTTAGAATCTATAATTTCAGTATCTTCTTTAAAAAACTCTTTTGGATTGAGAATTCTACAAAATATACACGTCAAAACGTGGCATCTTACCGCTTTACAATCGGCACAAACATTTTCAACCGTTAAAAACCCCATAGATTTTGTATTATACACCTTTTCTGATATTATTAACCGTAATGGACGTTTCAATTATTATTGTTTCTTACAACGTCAAAGATTTTTTGAAAAATTGTTTGGAATCGGTCATTAAATTTACCAAAAATATAAATTATGAAATCATTGTGGTGGACAATGCCTCCACAGATGACTCTTTAGAGATGCTGAAACAAGTTCAGCATGACACAGATAACTTAAAATTTATTGACGCCAAGGAAAATGGTGGTTTTGCCAAAGGGAATAATTTAGGGATTAAGCAAGCCAAAGGAAAATATATTTTGCTTTTAAACCCCGACACTCTTCTGGTAGAAAATTCTATAGAAAGAATGTTTTTATGGATGGAAGCTCATAAGGATGTTGCCGTTGCCTCCTGCCAATTGGTAGATAGTGAACAAAAAATTCTCCCTACCGGTGGATACTTTCCAACCCTCCAAAGAATCTTCTATTGGGCCTTTTTTCTGGACGATATTTTTAAAAATATAAAATCCTATCATCCACATCCTTCGTCATTTTGGAGCCCCGTTCCCCGTCATCCTGGAACGAGCGAAGCGAGTGATGAGCAAGCTCGCGGCTTTGCCGCTAGGATCTATTCTGGTAAAAAGATTCTATCGGGCTCCGCCCTCCAGAATGACAACTCTATTTATAGCCAGGAATTTTTCCCCGACTGGATTACTGGAGCATTTTTTATGGTGCGTAAAGACGCCACAAACAAGGATCAGATCCTTGATGAAAACTTTTTTATGTACGGAGAGGAGTTGGAATGGTGTATGAGATTTAAGGAATCGGGGTATAAAGTAGGGTACACTCCCATCACAAAAATAATTCATTTGGAAAGAAAATCCTCGGACAGTTTACCCCGGAATGCGATTTTAGGGGAGTTTAAAGGCCTAAAATATATTTACGCCAAACATTTTCCCGGCTGGCAACAAATTGTTTTGGGCAGTCTTTTGGATTTGGCCGCATTTGCCAGAATCGTTTTTTGGCTAGTTAGATTAAAACCGAAAATGTCCAAAATATATCTTGAGGCATTGTTTATTTAAACCGTCATCCTGGAGCGAACGAAGTGAGCGATAGGATCTATCT
>CAYHYP010000030.1:0-8126 GCA_964360925.1 uncultured Gammaproteobacteria bacterium
TAGACAAAATATGGAATTTAATTTAGTTTTGTGCAGAAAGAGTTTATTAAAATTAATGTAAGGTGTAAAATAGCTCAAGATGAACAGAATAATTGTTCCTTTAGGTTGTGGACGCCAATGGAAAAAGGGGGTTCCAATTTCAATAACTTCCGGTTATCCGCGCCAAGAAGCAAGAGAAAGATTGGAGCGGGCAACGCAAATTTGGGGAGATGATGAGGAATTGGGAATGGTTTTTGTTGGGGGTCGACGCAGTTCTTGGGCCAACAATAATACTTTCCCAATACCATCTGCATGGAACAAGTTTCATCATTGTGCAATTCTAAAAGAAGCCCGGCGTACAGGTAAAAAATATAGCCTCGCAGTTGATCCAAGAGGTTTTGATTTTGTGACCGAACTAATAACAACTGGTGAAATGGCAGAAAGGCTGGGCGCGCGAGAAATAATTTATGTTGGACACACAGATTCTGACGAAAGACTTTTAGCTCTTGCTCGATTATTAAACTCAAATTTTGAGGTTAGTACAAATAGTGTTCCTTGGATATATATAAATGAATCCCAAGAACAGGTATTGGCGAGAGAAAGAGGGTTTTTAGATGCGACGCTTAATTATGATTTAGTTTTACCAAGAGGCTCCCTTGATGAGGGCGAATTTATTGCAAATAATAGACGATTGTACGCAGAAGTTTTTCCAGAAATAAAAAGTAAATTAGCTTCACAAAGCCTTGTTTACGGAGCGCCTTCCGGAATAGAGAAAGAAGTGTCGGCAGATGTTCTGGCAAGATTAAACGAAGAAGTGTTGAAAGAATTCAAACGTGAAATTATGGAAAAATATACAGAGTTCGCAGAAAGAGGCTGTTTTCATTCGGAAAGCGAAAAACCAGATTTTTAAGTTAAACTTGAACTTTGATGGCTGAACCCAGAACATACTCTTGACAAACATACATCATGATGTATAATTACCTCATGACACGCACACAAATATATCTTCCATACGACCAAATAAGTTATCTACGGCAGAGAGCCCTTGCCGAAAATACTTCTGTATCTGAAATAATACGCAGATTTGTTTACGACTTCGGTTTAAAAAAGGGGGTACAAAGAAATGTTGGTAAAATATTATTAGCCATGGCTAAAGACGCTGAACAAAGAAAAGTTAAAGGACCGAAAGATCTAGCTACTAATTTGGATAAATATCTCTATGGATAAGATTTTTATTGACTCAAATTTCTTCGTGGCACTACACAATCCTGATGATTCTCTTCATAAGGACGCTGTAAACAAGAGCAAAGTTCTGCTTGAAGCGGCTCCCAAAGCCTATGTTTCAAATTATATTTTTCTGGAAACCGTTACCGTTCTTTCTCAAAAAGTGGGTCGTCAGGAAGCAATATTAAGAGGAAATCAATTATTAAATCCAGAAGATTTTAATTTTGTTCAAATTAATAACTGGCTTCAAGAACAAACTTGGCGTATTTTTTGTGAAATTTCAAAGAAGAATACCAGTTTTGTTGATTGCAGTACAATTGCGGTGATGCAAGCAGAAGGAATAGATAAACTGTTAACTTTTGACCAAGAAGATTTTAAACCACTTCTCAAAAAACACCACTTATCACTTTTCTAAATTTCTGTCTACTTAAAGGTTTCGTCAAATACTTCATCCAATAAATAATCCATCCACGGTTTACCATAACCCGCTCTAACACGAGGAAGTATTGAATACTCTGCCCATTCGCTGTAAACACGTCTCACTGTTGGTTGTTCTTTAATCATTTTATCTGCAAAACCAGAATCAACAAGCTCTCTTGATTTTATCAGTTGATTGTTAAATTCAGCACCTTTTAGAGATTCAATAAACCTTTCTGCAGATTTGGCAACAATATCTTTAGTAACTTCAGACATAATTGGCGATAGTGGTTTTTGTTTAAATAATACTTCTTTACAATATTCACTTTTGGCTGAAGTATAAATTTGACCATCTTCGGCAACCCTCGTAATTCCAGCAATCATTAGAGGAATTACCAGATTCGCTTGTCCATCAAATTTTTTAAACAGGTCCAATAAAGGTTGAATCTGCCACGTAGTTTTAGCTTTTAGACTTTCTAGTTCAGCAATAATGACTAACAAATCTCTTGGTTTTTCTTCAGTCTCAATCATTTAGTAATGATAACACATTTTAGGCATAAATAGAAAGATTCTGGACTCGGCCAGAATGACGGAAGAAGATTCTATCGCTTCGCTCCAGAATGACGTTGTCTGATCCCTTGAATTTTTGTGGATAACTTGTAGACTGCGAACTAAGATGCAGCCTGAAGCAAATCTTTCTTCTATCTGGAAAAATACTCTTAACGAGCTTGAGGTTGAACTTGGAAAAAACAACTTCGGGGTTTATTTAAAAAACAGCGTTCTTCTTTCTCTGGAAAATGGAGTAGCCAAAATCGGTTTTCCCAATAAAGGAGTCAGTACGCAAACAAACGTCCGCTATTATTCTTTGATTCAAACCGCTCTGCAAAAAAACGCCGGAGTAGAAAAACTTAGTTTGATTTTTGAAGTAGTAACCAATCTGATACCAAAAAGTAAAGACACCGAAGAAATAGGACCACTATTTTCCCAACCGAGAGATGAAAAACAAAATTTATCTGAATCTACAAAAAAGGCGGGTTTAAGAACAGATTTTACTTTTGAAGAATTTTGCGTCTCCACCAGTAACCAACTGGCTTTTGCTGCGGCTATGGCGGTAGCCCAAACTCCGGGAAAAAATTATAATCCGTTTTTTATATGGGGAGGAGTGGGAGTAGGGAAGACCCATTTAATGCAGGCCGTCGGACATGAAATATTGCGTAAAAACCCCAGAGCCAGAATTGTTTTCGCTCCGGGAGAACAATTTACCAATGAAATTATTGAAGGCATCAGAAATAAAAACACCAAAATCTTTAAAGATAAATACCGCAACGCTGACGCATTGTTAATAGACGACATTCAATTTCTTTCCGGCAAAGATACCGCCCAAGAAGAATTTTTCCATACCTTTAACGCCATTCAACAAAATGAAGGACAAATTGTCATGACCTCTGACCGCAAACCTGCTGATATTTCCGATCTGGCCGACCGTTTGAAAAGCCGTTTTGAAGGAGGAATGGTCGCGGACATATCCACACCTGACAGCGAATTAAAAACGGCTATCTGTCAGCTAAAGGCAAAAAAGAGAGGACTTACCATATCCAATGAAATCGCTTTTGTCATTACCAACAATGTGGATAATATCCGAAGTTTGGAAGGAGCCTTGCAAAAAATTGCCATTCATCTTCAAAATAACAGTCAAGAATTAACAGCAGACACTATTATTAAATTATTGGAACTTCCGGAGACCGGTATCCAGAAACCAGTCTCCAGATTGGATGCCCGCACGGTTATAGATCAGGTTTGTGCCTATTATCAATTGCCCATGAAACTGATTAAAGGCCCCAAAAGAGATAAACCTATTGTCACTGCACGCCAAATTCTTATGTATTTGCTTCACAAAGACGCTCATATGACATATGAAGATGTAGCTGATTTTATTGGAGGAAGGGATCACACCACGATCATGCATGGGTCTAAAAAAATTGAATTTCTGCTTTTAAACGACCAACGTCTTCAAAAGGAAATAGCCGATTTGGAGAAGTGTATATCTTCTGTATAACTCTTTTAAATGTTGTGGATTTGTGAACTTCTTTAAACTACTGTCCACATATCCCCAAAACATGAACTTTTATCCCCAAAGTTATCCACAAGTTGAGTGAGACAGTTATCCACATGTCTTTGACCGTCCGTCCACAAATCCACTGTAACTACTACTATTACTACTAGTTTAAAAGAGAAAGAACTCGTAATATAGAAATAATGAAAATAGAAATTTTAAGGGATAACTTGGTTTTTGGTTTATCTGTTGTTTCCCGTTGTTTGGTTTCCAAACCACAACTACCAATCCTTTCTCATGTTTTATTATCTTGTGAAACCGGATCTTTGACTTTAACCGCTTCTAATTTAGAAACAACTATTAGTTTATCTGTAGGTGCAAAAGTTGAAAGCTCCGGTGAATTTACAGTACCGGGAAAAACTCTTAATGAAATCGTTTCCAGTTTAATGGCAGAAAAAATATCTTTGTCCGTAAAAGAAAACACTTTAGAAATCGCTGCCAAAGGCTCTCATTTAAAAATAAACGGAACTTCCGCCGCTGATTACCCCAAAGTTTTAAATGAAGATACAAAAAAGAGTGAAATTCTTTCCTGGGAAATTAATAAAACCGATTTTGTCAGAGCTGTAGAAAAAACCGCCTTTTGTGCCGCCACAGACGAAAGCAGGGCAGTTTTAACCGGGATTCTGGTAAAAATTTCTAAAAAAGAAGCGTCCTTTGTGACTGTTGACGGGTTTCGTTTATCTGTCTTTAAATTACCGGTTCTGGGTGAACAGGATACCTCTGAAAGCGAAAGTTTTATTGTTCCCGCCAAAACCTTCCTTGAAGTTTCCAGGATAGTTGGGGAGAGCACAAAAAGTGGGGATGAAGAAAAGAAAATTTGTTTGCAGTTTTTTAAAGATTCCGGTCAGGTTCTTTTTAAAGTAGGGGAGATAAAAATATTATCAAGATTAATTTCCGGTAAATTTCCTGAATATGAGAAAATTATTCCCTCAACTTCTTTATTTAGTATTACGGCATCAGTCAATGAATTATCCAAAGCCATTAAATTGTCCTCTATTTTTGCCCGTGACAGTTCCAACATCGTCAAATTGAAAATTATGAATTCTAAATTGATAATTTCTGCAAATGCTCCGGAAATTGGGGAAAATGAAACGGAAATGGGGATACAGATTAATGGTGAAGAACAAAAAGAGGATTTTGTAATTGCTTTTAATTATCATTATCTTGCGGACTTGTTGGCAAGTATTAACAGCAGTGATTTAACTGTAAGTTTTACGGGGGCAATAGCTCCGGGGGTATTTACCCTGCCGGATTTTCCTGATTTTCTTCACCTAATAAGTCCTGTTAGAGTACAGGAATAAATATATCAATGAAAGAAATAATCAGGATATTTCAAAAAGATCTTTTAAAAATTTATAGAAGCGGGTTAAAGAAAAAACCTCTTTATTTATTGGCTGAAGATAATTGTAGTGAAGCTTCCAGATTGGTAGCTATTTGGATAAAAAGAAAATTTAACGAGGCTACTTTATTTATATTAAAAGGTGAATACATTCCCAAAAAATATCATGATGTTTTGGTGTGTCAGTTAAATGATAAATTTTATTTAATTGACGCCTCTGTCTGGCAATTTTTCAAGAAGAAAAGAGATATTTTGATGGGAGAATTTAAAACCATGAACGAAGTTTTTATAGAAGTTAAAAAGATTTATGGCGGGAAATGGGGAAGCGTAGAAACCTTAAATGATTTTGAAGATGAAAGAGAGTTAATAGAAATAATAAAAATTAATATAAATTTATAAATTAATTTCCCTGGGGTAATCAAATGACTGTTAATATGGTATACGTCTAAATTAGGTACATACCATATTAATTTGAGGCTGTTGCTAGAGGACACTTCTCTAAAAAATAAAGGAAAACTTCTTATTCATCCTCTATAATGCCAATTATCTTATCAAAATAATTTTGAGCAGTGATAGTTATGGATGTATTTGGAAGAGGGAATATTTTATTAGCAGTTCCTTTATTAGATTTAATTTCCACGGTTGTATATTTCTTTTTATAGTCCTCAATTACAAGATCAATTTCTTTTCCACCATACTCTCTATAAAAATACATATTAACTTTTGCGTTTGTAAGTTTGCGTCTTTTTTCAAGTTCAGAAATAATAAAATTCTCAAACACGCCACCCTTATCTTGACGAAGTTCCAAATCTCTGAAATCTTGGATAAGAATGTTACGGATGCCAAGATCATAAAAATAAAGTTTACGATTTTCAGAGACAGCTTTTCTAATATTAGTTTTAAACGACGGGAGGGAAATTAAAATGTAATTTTTGATAAAAATCTCAATATAATTTGAAACCGTTGAAGCAGATGCCCCTAAAGAATCGGCAATTTCACGGATGGAAACTTCGGAACCCAACTGAAGGGCAATTTTAGTTAAAATATCTTTGGCCAGTTTAGTGTTTTTTAAATCATAAATATCAATTACATCTTTTAGAACATAGGCATCCAACATGTGTTGCAAGATGTCAATTTGGTCTTTTTCGTTCAAATCATTTTTTATATACACTTCAGGATATGCACCAAAAATTTGCAGGTCTTTTGTTAGAGGTTTTTCGTTATTTGTGATTTCAGAAATAGAAAGCGGCAAACAATAAATTTCATTGAATCTTCCTGCCATAGTGTCAAATTCTTTGGAAGACTTTTGGCGAAGCTCCGAACTTCCGGTGGCAATTACTTTAACTTTAAACTCGTCATGAAGCAATTTAAGCATGACTGTGACTTCGGGGTAATTTTGGACTTCATCAATTAATATTATTTTGTTTTCTTTTGAAATTTTTTCAAGGACTTCCCTTCGCGGGGAAAATTTCTCCCGATCAGATTCAAGATCAAAGTTGTATTTTTTTACTTTGAGTTTTTGGGCTAACTTGTCAATCAAAGTCGTCTTTCCAGAGCGCCTTGGGCCCCAAATGAACAATGTTTTTACGTCTTTATTTTTAAGATACTTATCAATATTATCTTCAATTGTTCGTTTAAGGATGATCATACAATGTTCATTTTACTACTAATTTGTAGTTTGTCAATGTTCATTTTAGTACTAATTTGAAGAGATTAGTTTGTGCTCTTCATCGGAAGAGACAACACGCATGGCTACATGGGATGAGCCGGCGAAAAAGAGACCCTCCCCTACATTGGCAGAAAGAAGTAAACTTTTTTCTCCTTCGGAAAGATAAAATACTTCGGCGAGTTTATCAATGGCGGCCGGAGACTGTTTCATTAAAATCTGAATACTACTGTTAGTAACGATAGTTTTACCCAGATCGGTAGACAGGAAATCTTCAATGTCTTGAGTGATAGTGGTCAGTCCCAAATTATATTTTCTGGCCCGTTTGGCAAAATCCCATAGAAATTCAGCGCTGGCTTGGGTTTTCATCAGATACCAGGCTTCGTCAACAATTAAAATCCTTTTTTTCATATTTCTTTTGATGGTGTTCCACATAAAATCCACAATAATAAAAATGGCAATACTTCTGATTTGATCTTCAAGATTTTTAAAAGAAAAAGCCGTCATGGGATTATTAAGTTTGATATTGCTTCTTTGGTTAAAAATCGTTCCAAAACTTCCCTTTACAAATTTTTCCAATCGTAAAGCCAAATTTTGAGCCGTTTGAGTTTCCATCCCTACAAAAACTTTATACAAGTCTTCCAAAATAGGAGGCTCAATTTTGTGAGTGGAAACATCATAAGTAATCCCTTTTTGTTTATAAGTCAGTTCCAAAGCATTGTGAATAATGGCATCTTCTTCGGCCGTGGTAGTCCCAACCATCAATTTAACCAAACGGGTAAGGGTAAAGCCAATTTTATATTGAAGATCATTTTCTTGGGGATCGTCATTGGTTCCTGCCAAATCAAACGGATTGATGTGGATGTCTGAACTAAAAGAAAAAGAAATATAATCCCCGCCAACAGATTGAGTGAGCCCTTTATATTCTTCTTCCGGATCAATGATAATAACGTCTGCTCCGAACATTAGAGCCCGCAAGGCTTGAAGTTTGACCAGATAGCTTTTACCGCCGCCGGATTTACCCAAAATAACTTCGTTGTAATTTTCCAGGCTAAATCTGTCAAAAATAATCAGTGATCCGTTGTGTTCATTTATTCCATAGACAATTCCTTCGTTGGCGGTCAATTCCGAAGAGGTAAAAGGAAAAGTAGTAGCCAGAGAAGTGGTGTCCATATTTCTGGTAATCATTAATTTGTCTACACACATTGGCTGGGTAGTTTTAAATCCGTCTTCCATTTGAAGAGTGGCTTTTTTGCCGGTTAATAATAGTGAAGCCAACGTTGATTCTACCTGTTTACTGGCTTGCTCCAAGCTTTCCAAGGAATTTGCCCAAAGTGTCAAGTACAGACCAAATTGAAAAAAGCGTTCCGCTCCTTTTGCCAATTGTT
>CAYHYP010000031.1:0-7985 GCA_964360925.1 uncultured Gammaproteobacteria bacterium
AGGGGCTTGACAAGTCGTTGGATAATATGTACACTGAATGTACATATGCCAAGTGTGATGCCAATTACCGATTTTAGGAAACAAATTTTTGACGTGGCTGATTGGATATTAAGAACTAATCAGCCTATTGATGTGCAAAGAAACGGACAGTCTATTTTTAGAGTTATTCCTGTTTCACAAGAAGAAACTCCTGCCCAAAAAGCCGAATACCTCTTAAAATATGTCATGCCAAAACTTGCCGGTATTTGGAAAGACGTGCCTCAATCTGAATTTGATAAAATTTACGAATATACTAGGGGTAAGAAAGCTATTACATATAATAATAAATTAAGAAGAAAATGGACCAAGTAATAGTTGACACGGATATTTTTATTGACTATTTTCGAACAAATAAAGGAGAACTTTTAAATTTACTTGATGGGCAAAGCAAAAATAAACTGGAAATAATTATTTCTTCGGTCACCATTTATGAATTATTTTTAGGAAAGTCTTCAAAAAAAGAGAAACCAGAAATTTTGGAATTTATTTCCAAGTTTAAAACTATTTCCATAGACGAAAAAATTGCGGAGTTTGCGGGAGAGTTAAGTAGAGATAGCAATTTGGCCATTGGTTCTCATGACTTTTTTATTGCGGCGACAGCTATTAAATATGGTTTTTTGGTTGCTACCAAAAACAAAAAACACTTCTCCAAAATCCCTAATCTTAAATTATTTAAATAATATCGTGGAAAATAGATTCCGGGTCAAGCCCGGAATGACAAAGGGGAAATCTGTTAAAATGCTGGCATGGATAATGATTTGCAAGATAAAGCCAAGAGGATTTTAGAGAAGATGGATTTGGATGGAAAACGCAAAGAGGCGCGGGAATTGGAAGTGGAAATGGAAAAGCCGGAATTTTGGCAGGATAGAGAGACTGCTGTTGAAAAGACAAAAAAATTTGCGGCGTTGCAAGAATTGATAGTTAAACTAGAAAAATTAGAAAAAGATGCTATCGCTTCGCTCCAGCATGACGAGAGACTTATAAAAGAATTGGAAACACAGTTGTATTTGAGCGGGAAATATGATTCTTTTAATGCCATTATATCTATCCATTCCGGTCAAGGTGGGGTAGAAGCGATGGATTGGGCACAGATGATTTACCGGATGTATTCCAGATTTGTTGACATTAAAGGTTGGAAACTGGACGAAGTGGATTTTGAACCGGGAAGCGAGGCGGGAATAAAAACCGTAACATTTGAAGTGACAGGTCAAAATGTTTATGGTTTATTAAAATATGAGGCAGGAGTTCACAGATTGGTTCGTCAATCCCCTTTTAACGCCGATCATTTAAGACAGACCTCTTTTGCTTTAGTAGAAGTCCTGCCGGTGATAGAAAATGAACAAGAATTAAGTATTAATGAAGCCGATATTGTTTGGGATTTTTTCCGTGCAGGTGGACACGGCGGACAAAATGTAAACAAGGTCAGTTCGGCCGTCAGATTAACTCATAAACCATCAGGAATTGTTGTCACTTCACAAAAAGAAAGAGATCAAAGCAGAAACCGAGAAATTGCGTTAAAAATTCTAAAAGGAAAATTACTTGCCATTGAAGAAGAAAGAGCTCATCAGGTAACGATGCGTCTACGGGGGCAACACGTCACTCCCGGTTGGGGAAACCAGATACGGTCTTATGTTTTGCATCCCTACCATTTGGTAAAAGATCTGCGGACCGAGTATGAAGAAACCAATACGGACAGTGTTTTAGACGGGAACCTTGACAAATTCATAGCATCCGAGCTACACTTCTTTGCAGATGGAAGAAATAAAAGTTGACCCAATTGTTAAACCTTTGGAGAAAAAACCGGATAAAAAAACTCTGGCTATTTTTCTGATACCTATTGTTTTGGGAATTTTCAGTGGCTTTACTTTGTACTATCTAAGTACAAGAGGTACAGCCAGGTTAGCAGGGAAAAATGTGGAAGTAGTCCAGACGAAAAACGAAGAAGGAGTTAAAGATGCCTCAACTTTCCGGGATACGGCCACAGGAAATCTTATTGAAAATGACGGCAAAATTACTACTGAAGGAACAACTATATTAGTTAGAGGAGATGCTTCACAAAATGTTTATCTCACGTCTTCAGTAATTGATCTGTCAAAATATGTAGGAAAGAAAGTCCAGGTTTGGGGGGAAACTTTTCAAGGTCAAAAAGCCGGTTGGTTAATGGATGTGGGTCGCATAAAGTTACTATAACTAAATGATTACAATCTCCAATGTTTCAAAAAAGTTTCCGGATGGAACCGTTGCTCTTGATGATATTAATTTGGAAATAAGTGACGGGGAGTTTGTCTTTTTAGTGGGTCCTTCCGGCTCCGGTAAAACTACTATTCTTCGCTTGCTACTTCAAAGTTTAAAGCCGACCTCCGGAAAAATTACCATTGATGAACATGATTTGATAAAAATTTCCGGGAATAAAGTGGTTCAATTAAGGCGGAAAATAGGAGTTGTGTTTCAGGATTTAAAATTATTATATGACCGGAGTGTTTTGGAAAATGTGGAATTATCTCTATGGGTATTGGGAAAAACGGGCAAGGAAGTTGAAAGTGAAGCCAAAGAAAAGTTGGAATTGGTAGGTCTTGAGAAAAAAGCAGAATTTTTTCCGGCTCAACTTTCCGGAGGGGAATTACAAAGAGCGGCAATTGCCAGGGCGTTGGCGGGAGAACCAAAATATCTTTTTGCCGATGAGCCTACGGGAAATGTTGATGATGAGAATGCCTGGAAAATAGTAAAAATTCTTGACAAAATTAACCAGAGTGGAACTACGGTTATTATGGCGACACATAACGGGGAAATTGTTAACTCTCAAAACAAGAGAGTGGTAAGATTAGAGAAGGGTAAAATTATTTCTGACAAGAAAGGAAAATATAGATGAAACATCAATTGGCAATTACTTGGCAACACGTAAGAAGGTCTCCATATCAAGCCGCAGCGGCAATTATGATTATGACTTTGACGGTCTTTGTGGGATTATTTTTTCTTTTCCTTTCAATTACCTCTCAAAAAACTTTAACTTATTTGGAACAGAAGCCGCAAGTTATTGCTTTTTTTAATGATACCATTACTTCTCCCGATCAAATAGCCGATACCGTCAAGCTACTTCAGGAAACAAACAAAACCGCCAGTATTAATTTTGTTTCCAAGGAGAAAGCATTGGAAATTTATCGGGAAAGAAATAAAAACGACCCTTTGCTTTTAGAATTGGTTACGGCAAATACTTTACCTGCCAGTTTGGAAGTTTCGGCTAAAAATATCAGCGATCTTCCGTCACTATATGAAATTTTGAAAAATGTTTCCGGGGTAGAAGACATCTCCTATCAAAAAGATGTTGTGAATAGTTTGGTTGGGGTAATGGATAATATTAGGCGCGGCGGTGTGGCTTTTTTGGCGTTTTTGATATTAACATCACTTTTTACAATTTTGACAATTATTGGAATGAAGATATCTTTACGTAAAGATGAAATTGAAGTGGAAAAATTGGTGGGGGCTTCATCGTGGTACGTGCGGATGCCGTTTTTAATGGAAGGGTTTTTCTATGGATTAACCGGAGCGATTGTCTCGTGGTTTTTGTCTTATTTACTGATTTTCCTGGCAACTCCCGTGTTAACTCCGTATCTTTCAGGGCTGGCAATTTTACCGGTTTCCCCAATTTTTATGTTGGCAGTATTGGGTGGGGCGATTCTTTGTTCGGGATTAGTAGGCGTGGTAGGAAGTTTTTTAGCAGTATGGCGCTATTTAAAAAGTTAACATGTATATTTCTTTTTGTAGCCGTTCTCTTTTTGTCAACAAAAAATGTAAGAGCGGTTGATTCCTGTGCTTCTTTACCATTGTCTTCACAACCAAGTTGTTACTCTGCTTTAATTTCCGAAAGTCAAAATCAACAGAAATCCCTTTCTTCGGAAATTTCTACGGTTAACAATAAAATATCATTAACAAAATCTCAAATTAATTTGACCCAGGATAAAATTGACCGGTTAAGCGATAGTATTTCCTCAATATCAGGAAAAATTTCTTCGATTGAAGGATCATTAAATACGGTTTCCGAGATTCTTTTAAACAGAATCGTAGAGACTTATAAAACCGGAAGGGATGACCAATTTCTTTATCTTTTGGCTGCTCCTAATTTTGCCGATTTAATTCAAAGATTTGAATACTTACGGATTGTACAAAAAAGAGATCAAACGCGACTGATTCAAATGGCAGCCACCAGAAAAAATTATCATGACCAAAAAGATGATCTTGAGGCAGTCAAAAAACAAAGGGAAACTTATTTCGCTCAATTAAAGGTTCAGAAGGTTTTATTGGATAAGCAAAACAGAGAAAAACAACAATTGTTGGCGGATACAAAAAATTCGGAAGGAGAATATCAAAGGTTACGTGCCCAAGCTGAAGCCAGATTGTCGTCATTTTCTGCTTTTGCCAATATTGCCGGTTCGGGGATATTGGGTAATCAAACTGTTTGCAATGACGGATGGACAGGATGTTATTACAGCCAAAGAGACGGTAAATGGGCCACCAGAACTTTACCGGGATCCGGGTATTCATTTGCCACGGCGGGATGTTTGGCTACCAGTATTGCCATGGTGATGTCTCATTATGGATTCTCGGTTACTCCGGAAACATTGGCAAACTCATCGTCGGATGTATTTAGTTTTGGTGATTTAAGATATTCTTTTTCTTTAAGTGGAGCTAGTGTTAACAGAACTCCTTTCTCCGGATATAATCAGGAAAAAATTGACAGTGAACTTTCTTCCGGAAGACCGATTATTGTTCAATTATATTCCCCAAGTGTTAGTGGAAGGCATTTTATAGTTCTTATCAGTGGATCCGGAGGTAAATATAAAATGAACGATCCTGTCAGAGAAAACGGCCACAACCTGGATTTTTCTCAATACTATACTACAGGCATGGTGGCAACCACTGATGTGACTAGTGTGAATTGATTGGATTTGGAGTTGCAATTTTAGAAATTATTCTGGATACTATTTGTAATGCCTATAGTTGTAGGAATAGTTTTGTTTTGTAGTCTTTTTTTCCCCAAATCCGTCTTCGCCGCAAACATAGTTATAAACGAATTTAGTTCTGCTTCCAGTCCCGAATGGGTAGAACTATATAATACTTCCGACCAAGAAACTTCGTTAAAAGACGTGATTATTTTCTTTGATGATAATTCTACTACCAGTCAAAAACTTATTTTTTGTGATAACGATAAAATTTCTGCCAAATCATATAAACGGATAGATCCAATTTCAAGTTTCAGTTGGCTGTCAAATACCGGTGATACTTTAATTTTGAAACAAGGAGATGACATTATTGATAGTATTTCTTACGGTACAGGTAAAACACTAAAAGCTCCACTTGCTACGCAATCAGGTGCCCGCTCTCCCGATGGAACTTCTAATTGGATATTGGCAGTTCCCAACCCACAGGGTGATGTATCTAATTTTAATTGTCCGGAACCGGTTGCTGAAATTTCACAGTCGGTAACTCCGGCTCCTACTTTCAAGATTGAATGGAGTTTGGAAGACAAAGTTTATGTTGGTCGCGATTTTAAAACAACTAAATTAGAACTATCAAATTTTGATGGAAATACAGAATATTATCTAAAATTAAGAGCAGGAACAGAGGAGGGAAAGCTTACAAAAATTCAAACTAAAAACGGCAGTGCTTATTTATCCGATGGTGAATCTTGGAGTAAGTTTCCTTTGATTAAAACAGACGAAAATTCAAAATGGACAGGAGAAATAAAAGGTCTTCTTTCAGAGGGGAAGTCGGAGGGAAAATATAAAATTCTAGTTCGGATCAGAAAGAAAGACACGGAATCTTTTTACGAAAGTGATACGAAGGAAATTGATTTTTTGAAAGTTTCCGAGGAAATTATTGTTATTGCTACCCCAGCGGCAGTTATAAAAAGCGTTGAAAAGATGGCCACAAAACCGGCAGTAATTTCTGTTAAAAAAAGTACTCAAAGTGCTGTTTTGGGGAGCAGTGTGGCTGAAAATAATAGTCCACAAAAAGCAAATCCATTGGCGGTAGTTTTAGGAGTTAGCGGATTTTTTCTTTTACTTTTTAGTGTTTGGGGTATAATAATAAAAAGATATGGTAGTCAGTAGAAGACATTTTTCTTATTTATTCTTGGGAGCGGTGATTTTAATCGCTGTTTATGCCGGATGGGAGGTTGTGTCACCCTTTTTTATTGCGGGAATTGTGGCCTATCTTCTTAATCCCTTGGTCAGTTTTTTAAACCAAAAATTAAGATTTCCCCGGACAATTTCCATATTTTTAATTTATTCAATTTTGCTTGGTTTGATCGCTGTATCCGTATATAACGTCAGTTTCCAAATTGCTCAAGAATCAAAAGAGTTAGTTCACAACGCCGCTTTACAAATTTCTGCTCTTCCCGGTTGGATTCAACCTGCAGCATTGGATTTTGTGGATTCTTTAAACAAAAAAGTAATTACATACTTACCGGGAGCCTTAAACAAAACGGTGTCTGTGTTGGTTTTTTTGGTAGCTACTTTTTATTTTTTAAAAGATGGGCATAGTTTTCAGAATAATTTTTTAAAATTTTTCCCCGGAAAGTTAAAAGAAGAAATCGAAGAAATAGTGTTAAAAATAAACAAAGTTCTGGGAAATTATCTTCGCGGGCAATTGTTGGTTATTTTAATTACGTCAACTCTTGTTTATTTAGGACTTATTTTAATTGGAGTCCGTTATGCTTTAGTTTTATCTTTGCTTACGGGGTTTTTAGGGATAATTCCTTTTATTGGAATGATCACGGCAACTTCGATAACGGTTTTTGTGGCTTTTACGGATCAATTTTCGCGTTTTGGGATGGACCCCGTGATTGAAATTTTGGCTATTGTCAGTTTATTTATGGTCTTAAACCAACTTAATGATTTATTTATAAGTCCTCATATTATGGGTAAAGTTACAAGAATTCATCCCCTTGTGATAATGTTTTGTGTTTTAGCGGGCGGACATATGTTCGGAATTATTGGTTATATTGTTGCCGTTCCTGTAGTTGCCTCAATAAAAGTTGTTTTAGATCATTTGTTTGAAATCCAACAAAAGGCTCCCGAAAGTGAGTAAGCCAGATTCTGTTTTAACGGCATCTATCTATTGCCCAACAACTTCGGTCACTAGGAAGCTGTAGTATTGACCATTCGGTTGGTTGCTGGGGGGGGAATTGCGTCGTTTCACTTTACTCGTCTCTGTAGCTTCACCGTTCCCGCCAGCGGCGGGACTCCCGATATTAGCCGGGACACCCTGCTTCCTCCAGTCTGGACTTTCCTCCCCGCCAAAGGCGGGGTAACCGTTCTGCTTTCGAGAGCCTGTTTATTATATCAAAAAATGTGATATTCTTAAAGTGTGAGGAAAGTTGTTATCTGGTTTTTAGTTTGTTTATTGTTGGTGATCTACGCCAAAGTTAATAATTTTTTGCCGGAAGGGCAAAATCAGGTTTTGGGGGTTAAATCGGGTATTGACACAAACAAGTCTTTACATAAGAATATAGCGATACCATGAAACTGAAAAAAATAAAATCATCACCAAAAATAAAAATGGTAGTTCTTTTAGTTGTGTTATTAATATTGGGAACACTTTTGGTTAAAAATAAGAATTTATTTGTGGTTGCTTCTGTAAACGGTAGTCCTGTTTGGCGATGGACTTTAGAACAAAAATTAGTTAGTAGATATGCCGATCAAACTATAGACGAAATTACCTCTGAAGTTTTGATTGCTCAAGCCGCAAAAAGTAAGGGAGTAACGGCGACTACAGCTGAAGTTTCTCAAAAAATTACCGATATAGAAAAATCTTTAAACGGAAAAATAATTCTTAAAGACGCTCTTTCCCAACAGGGAATGACGATGGAAGATCTCCAAAATCAGATTAAATTACAGATTCTTATGGAAAAAATGACAGAGGGGCAAGTAGTTGTTTCGGATCAGGAA
>CAYHYP010000032.1:0-5715 GCA_964360925.1 uncultured Gammaproteobacteria bacterium
AAAAGGAACGGCGTCCGGTCCGGTCTCTTTCATGAAGGTTTATGATTCGGCGACCGAACAAGTAACTCAGGGAGGATCCAGACGCCGGGGAGCCAACATGGGGATTCTTCGCGTAGACCATCCTGATATTTTGGAGTTTATTCACTGTAAGGAACAAGGGGGAATAGTTAATTTTAATATTTCTGTCGGGGCAACAAGAGCTTTTATGGACGCATATTTTGAAGGAAAAAACTATGATTTAATAAATCCCCGTACGAAAGATGTGGTAGGGCAACTTGACGCCAGGAAAATTATGGAAGAGATTGTACAGGGAGCATGGAAAACAGGAGATCCGGGAATGATTTTTATTGATAAATTAAACGAAGGAACAAGTAACCCCGTTCCAAGTTTGGGCCCCATTGAGGCTACAAATCCATGTGGGGAGCAGCCATTATATCCATTTGATGCCTGTAATCTTGGCAGCATCTTTTTGACATATTTTGTCAAAGATGGCCAAATTGAATGGGAAAAGTTAGAGAAGACCACTAAGATGGCGGTCAGATTTTTAGATTCTGTAATTGAGAGAAACCCATTTCCCTTACCACAAGTAGCTGAGGTTGTAACTGCAATAAGAAGAATCGGTCTTGGGATAGGGGGATGGGCGGACATGTTAATTCAGTTAGGGATTCCTTATGATTCTGATGAAGCCGTAGAGTTGGCGGGAAAAGTAATGAAATTTATCAACGAAAAAGGGCATGAAGCCTCCCAAGAACTAGCGGTGGAACGAGGGGCCTTCCCGCTGTTTACCGAAAGCATTTATAAGGAACAGAAACCCATAAGAAATTCGACAGTGACTACAATTGCTCCAACAGGGACAATTGGGATTTTTGCCAATGCTTCTACCGGGATAGAGCCGCTGTTTGCTCTTGCTTTTAAACATCATGTCAAGACCAATGTCTTAGACAGAACTCTTAATTTCTTTAACCCATTATTTGAGAAAATGGCTTCAGGAGAATCTTGGTACACAGAGGAAATAAAGGAAAAAATCGTGAATGAAGGAGTGGTGTCTCGTATAGAAGGAATTCCTCAAGAGATAAAAAACACTTTCCGGACGGCTCATGAGATCGCTCCTGTGTGGCATGTCAAGATGCAGGCGGCGTTTCAAAAATATACAGATAATGCCGTTTCTAAGACAATTAATCTGCCAAACAACGCCACGGCAGAAGACATAAAACAAGCCTATATTCAGGCTTACGAAACCGGCTGCATGGGCATAACGGTTTACCGTGACGGATGTAAAGATGTTCAGGTCTTAAATCTGGGAACAAAAGAAAAAGTAGTTATTGAAGAACCGAAACTTAAACCCCGGCCGGTGATGGTTGATGGGGCTACATACCGGATTGAAACCCCAATGGGAACGGCTTTTATTACGGTTAATCATGATGTGGAGAGAAATCCGTTTGAAGTTTTTATCAGTGTCGGAAAAGCGGGTAGTGAAGTGGCGGCAATGGCTGAGGCTTTGGGAAGACTTATTTCCACAACTTTACGGTTTGGTAATCACTTGCCGGCAAAAGAACGGGCCAGGGAAATTGTAGATCAGTTGGCGGGAATAGGGGGCAGTGGATCGGTGGGTTTTGGGAAAGAAAGGGTACGGTCTTTACCGGATGCGGTAGCTAAAGCAATTACCATGCATTTTAGTTTAAACAGTCCTGATTTACCGGTAAAAGAAATAGTAGAAAAAGAAAATTCAAATTTTAAATTTCAAATTTTAAATTCCGCAAAGCGGGATCTGTGTCCGTCTTGTGGGGCTGCCGCTTTTGTTTTTGAAGAAGGTTGCTCCAAATGCTACGCCTGCGGATTTTCAAAGTGTTAATGAAAAAAGTAATAGAAAATAGACCAGTTGTATATATTGGAACAGATTCATTAGAACGAACGCCAATATTATCCTTTAATTTTAATGAGTATCAAGGAGTAGAAAAAATACTAAGGTTTATAGACCGCTGGAAAAAATAAAAATAGCTTCCTTTATGAAAAAACTAAAGGTTTCACTCGAGTTTAAAAAATGGTTGAAAAAATTCCTTAAAGAAAACAAAGGAATCTTGCAAGAATTGGCAAAGCGTTAATTTTGGTCTAAAAATCCACTAAAGCGCTTGATTTTTTCTCTGGCCATTTCCGGAGGGTCATTTCTAAAACGAAAAGCTAAAACATATAAAAAAGAATTATCCGGAATTAGCCCATTTTCCGCTTGCGAAACGGCTTTTCTGTTAACGTTTTCTCCAAAACCACGGTTTGCGTTTTTTACATTTTCTACTGTTTGGGAAATACTTGCCATAAGTTAATAATACACCAGTTGACATGGTATTTATATCATAGTATGATTCATACTATATGACGGATTCTATGGTAATTACCAATTTACGGGTTCCGGCAGATGAATGGTACGAGTTCAAAAACTTTGCTGGGGAATTAGGCGTGAGTGTAAATATCTTAATTAATAAGTTAATACGAAAGGTCAACGTTCAAAAATCATTTGTGAGTGATTTAAAACACGATTCTATTTGGGATTTGCCAGAATTAGCTAAAATGCCAAATAAACCGATGGGAGCGTCCGAAGAAGATAAAATAATTTATGGCATTTGATAATTCTGTTTTCGTGGATACAAGCGCTTTTAAAGCTGTTCTCGATGAAAAAGATGATTTTCATTTGATAGCAACAAGAGTTTGGGCAGATCTTTTGAAAAAAGATACTCTTTTGGTAACTTCAAACTTTATAGTTGATGAAACCTTGACTTTAATTCGTATTCGGTGTGGTTTGGCAAAAGCAAAGGAGTTTAAAGAAAAAATTATTAATAGTTTAAAAAGTTTAAAAATTGTTCGGGTGATGTCCATAGATGAGAGAAATGCATGGCATTGGTTTATAAATGAATGGAAGGATCTCTCTTTTACCGATTGTGTATCTTTTGCCGTAATGGAACGGTTGGGATTGGAGAGTGTAGCAACTTTTGATCAACATTTTGCTAAAGCGGGATTTAAAATCGCAGGATGACCAGAAAATTAGTTACCATTCAAAAAATAATAGATTTAAGACCGATTGAAAAGGCCGATGCTATTGAATGCGCTAGTATTCTGGGATGGCACGTGGTGGTCAAAAAAGGAGAATTTAAAGTTGGTGATTCTTGTGTCTATTTTGAGATTGATTCACTTTTACCCACAGTCTCGGAATTTGATTTTCTCTCCAAGAGTGGTGTTAAAAAATCATATACGGATGGCAAAGAATATGAAGGATATAGGCTAAAAACCATTAGACTAAGAGGGCAAATCTCCCAAGGACTTTGTCTGCCAATTTCTATTTTAAAAGGTAAAAAATATCCTTCAGATTCCAGAAAGAATCCAGTTTACAAGTTAGGGGCTGATGTTACTTCTTTATTGGGTGTTGTAAAATATGAACCGGTCGTGCCCGCAAATCTTACTGGTCAGGCCAAAGAGCTTTTCCCCAGTTTTATTCCTAAAACTGACGAAACAAGAATCCAATTTGCCCCTAAAGTTTTAGAAAGGCATGCCGGTAAAGTTTTCTATGTTACTGAAAAAGTTGATGGAGCGTCTTGTACCATTTTTATCAAAGATGGCGAGCTTAACTGTTGTTCCAGAAATCTAAATCTTTTAGATGATCCCACCAACACTTTTTGGAAAGTGGCGAAAGAAATTTCTCTCTTAGAAAAAATAAAAAAAGTGAACGAAAATATTGCTCTTCAGGGAGAACTTGTAGGGGACAATGTTCAGGGGAATAAACTTAAGATTAATGGTCAAAAAATTTTGTTTTTTAACGCTTATAATTTTAAAGAGGGAAGACATCTTAATTTTTCCGAATTTATAAGTTTGTGTCGGGAATTAGAAATTCCTACGGTTCCAATTATTTCAAAAAAGTATATTCTCCCCAAAACAGTAGATGAATTAGTTGATTTTGCCACCAGAAAATCTTTATTGTCTCCGGAAACATGGGTAGAAGGAATTGTGATTAGATCGTTAGAAGAAGATTGGGATGAGGAATTGGGTCGTTTAAGTTTTAAAGTAATAAATCCGGAGTTTTTATTAGCTTTTGGGGATTGATGGATGGACGTATCTTATCAATCATTGATGAAACAGGCTCTTTATCAAAATTTGGCAGTTACGTAGAACTATAAATTTTTAACTCTTGACACTTTTGTATATATTGTATATTATATACAATATGACAACATTTTCTGCTACTGCGGCAAGGGACGATTTTGCCAGAATATTGGAACTGGTACTTGTAACTAATACTCCGGTTGGAATCACCCGGTATGGCAATCTAGTTGCCAGCGTTGTCCCCAACAGGATGAATAAGATCAGTGAAACTAAAGATTTGGTAACCAAATATGCCGGTATGTGGGCGAACGTCGATTGGACGGGAAAGATTGGCAAACCTGCCAGAAAATTTTACAAAAAAAATCTTTCTTTATGACTTATCTGTTGGATACAAGTTTTATTATTAATTATTTTAAAAAAGGCGGTGATTGGGCGCAGGATTTGGTCAGACTAACGGAAAGTAAGGGTAATCAGTTAGCGATTTCAGTTATAACTTACGGCGAACTTTGTTATGGAGTAACCAGAAGTGTTAATCCCGAAAAAGAGCAGGAGAAAATTGAGGGTTTTTTGAATGATTTTTTGGTAGAAATAAAACCGGTAACTACGCAGGTGGTTTTAAAATACGCAAAATTAAAACGGGAAGCTGAACTTGGGGGTTTCCCGTTGGATGATTTTGATTTGTTGATCGGAGCTACGGCAGTTATTGGCGAAACAAGACTTGTTACTGATAATAAAAAACACTTTTCTAAAATATGTGAGTCCATTTTATGGAATACTACACTCTAGATCTTTGCGGTTTGACACGAAAACTCCCCTTGGTATTTGTGGGGAAAAATACCCGTTTAGCCAGTTTTTCCCTTCTTGGAGATACGGAATTAACTGAAAAAATTGCAAAAAAATTTACAGAGATGCTGAAACCAGTTCAGCATGACATATTGGTTTGCCCTGAAGTTAAAGCTGTGCCGTTATTACAGGAGATTTCCGGAAAATTGGGACATAAAAAATTTGTGGTTTGTAGAAAAAGCGTCAAACCCTATATGGTTTCTCCGGTTATTTTGAAACCGTTATCTTATTTCCCCAAACATGTCCGCCAATTGGTTTTAGACGGTGTGGATGCACAATTTTTAAAGAATAAAAGGGTAATTATTATTGATGACGTCATTTCCACCGGAGTAACCATGCGGATGATGAGTAAACTTATGGAAAAAGTTGGAGCTACCGTGGTAGCTCATGTAGCGGTGTTAAAACAAGGTGAACAGTTTGATAAATATGACAACCTTTTGACCCTTGCAGAGCTACCGGTTTTTAAAGTAAACTAATTTTACAGTGTAATATCCCGTCTCTTAACGGGAACAATATATGAACTTAATTAAGGGAATTTTTTTAGTTGTATTTTTGGTTTTCCAGAACCTCGCTTAAGGCGGGGATTTTTTATGTGAAAGGTGGTGATTTTATGATGAATGCTATTTTAAGAAATGAAAGAATAATGCAAAATCCCGGTCATTCAGCTCCTGTTATGGTGACAGAAAGAAAAAATGTTTTTTGTACCACAAAACGGATTGAATATTTTTTGGCAATATTGAGCCAACATTTTGACGAAGTGAACTATTTGCCAAATAGAAAAGAAGA
>CAYHYP010000032.1:5725-7922 GCA_964360925.1 uncultured Gammaproteobacteria bacterium
TTTTTAGTTGTATTTTTTGTTTTCTAACCCTCGCCAAAGGCGGGGATTTTTTATGTGAAAGGTGGTGATTTTATGATGAATGCTACTTTAAGAAAAGAGAGAATTATGCAAAATCCAGGTCATTGTGCACCAATTAAAGAAATGGGAAAAAAGAAAGAAGAAGAAAGAAAAAATGTTTTTTGTACTACAAAACGGATTGAATACTTTTTGGCAAAATTGAGTCAACGTTTTGACGAAGTGAACTATTTGCCAAATAGAAAAGAAGATCAAAACGAAAGATTTGGGGGGTGATAAATATGGAAGAAGAAAGAAAATCTATTGTCAGCAAGACGGACTTGATTGGGGGGATTGGACATGGGTGTGTAGGATGCAGATTAACAATGAGTTCCCATTTTGAGTGTAAAATGCTGGCAGCCCAAGATAATAAAAAAAATGAACAGACAACAGGTATTGACAAACAAGGGGGGGAATAGCATATTATTAAAAAGTGGTAATTCCCCTTGGGCTTTCATTTGATGACGTGCTCCTTGTTCCGCAAAAATCGGAAATTGAAAGCAGAGCTCTTGTAGATCTAAAAACGGAAATTACCCCCGGATTCTTTTTAAAAATTCCCATAATTTCCATAAATATGGATACCGTTACCGGTGTAGATATGGCTCAAACAATGTCACAAAAAGGGGGAATTTCTTTTATGCCCCGGTTTGATAATCCGGAAGAACAGGCAAATAAAATTAAACAGGTTAAAAAATCAGGACACCGGGTTTTTGCGGCACTTGGACTTCGTGATGATGTTAATTTAAGGGCTCGGATGTGCGTTAAAGCCGGAGCGGACGGTTTGACGGTGGATGTGGCCCATGGTCATATGACTAAAGCGTTGGAAATAACAGTAAATTTAAAAAAATTTAATTTGCCGCTGATTTCCGGAGTAGTGGCTACATACGAAGGGGCCTTTGATTTGTTCACAGCCGGAGCGGATATGGTTCGGGTAGGAGTAGGAGCGGGAACAATTTGTATTACCCGGATTGCCACCGGTTGTGGTGTTCCTCAAATTACAGCCATTATGGAAGCTGTCCGGGCAAAAAAAAAGTTTAAAAACAAATTTGTGTTGGCCGACGGCGGAGTAAAAAGTTCCGGAGATATTGTCAAAGCTTTGGCTGCCGGAGCCAGTGCGGTAACTTTGGGGTCGCTTTTAGCCGGGACAGACGAAGCCCCCGGGGAAATTATTAAAAAAAACGGGATATTTTACAAAGAATATAACGGATCTACATCTATTGCGGAAAAAGAAAAGCAAATGGAAAAACACAACGGACACAAACCCCATTTTAAATTGCACATTGAAGGAGTTGAAGCGATGGTTAAATATAAAGGGCCGGTGGCTGAAGTTTTGGATTCATATTGTGCCGGTATCAGATCAGGCTTTTCTTATTGTGGAGCGGCAAATATCAAGGAACTTTGGAAAAACGCCAGGTTTATACAAATAACCAACGCCGGTCTTCGCGAATCCCACGCGCATGATGTGGAGGTGTTATGATATGCTGATATTATGGATGATCCAATAAAAAAAGAGACGGAAGCGGCTGCCAATAAGATTGCCAAAGAAGAAGGGGATGAGTATTGGGAAAGTTATGCCCGGGAAATTGAAATAGAAAAAGAGATTGCAGAGTTGGGTGGGGTGGAAAAGATTGCCTCCGGGGAAGTAAAAATACCTGAAGACGTTGCCAAAGAAATGGGTATTAAGCCTACTGTCAGTATCCAAACTCCAATTGCCACCGTTACGGATTTTTCCGTGGGGAAAACGCACTTGTCTGATGATCAATTAACTGCCGGTTTAACGAAGCCAACTTCATCCGGCTTTCGTTGGCTGGTAGAATGGTTTATCTACCAACTTTTAAAAGCCCATTTTTTCGTTAAAAAAATTAAAGGAAAAATAATCCGCCGGAAACAGCAACAAGCTTGATGGAGTATAATTAAAACATGAATAAATTGCCAGGTAATCTCCAGCCGGTTCTTTGGTCAGCAAACATTGATAAGCTAGATCCGGATAAAGATAAGGTTTACATAATTCACCAGATTTTGGCTTTCGGACGCATGGAAGATATTCACTGGCTTTTTAAAAATTATTCTCTAAAAGAAATTTGCACGGTTTTTCTTAAATTTCCGTATAAAAATTACCGTTCCCAACGTTTTAATTTTGTTA
>CAYHYP010000033.1:0-7426 GCA_964360925.1 uncultured Gammaproteobacteria bacterium
ACTCTGCTTACTCCGAATCTCTTTTTATGCTTGACGAGGTGGGCTATTGGGATTTGGACGTCATTCCTGAAGACTGGCATATCAACCTGAAAAGTTATTTCTATTTGCATGGAGACCTTACCGTCACCCCTCTTTGGCTACCTATTCACATTGACGCGGCCGAATCAACTACCCGCTGGAAAACTTACAAAAATACTTATGAACAGGGAAAACGTTGGGCTTGGGGAGTTGTGGATATCCCATATGTAGTTAAAAATTTTATTAAACATACGGAAATACCTCTTTCGGAAAAACTTAAAAAGCTTTCCCTGGCTTTGGAATGGCATTTCAGTTGGAGTAGCGCCTGGTTTTTAATTACCCTCGGAGCAACCATTCCCACCATTCTTAATCCGGTCTTTGCCAGGACAACGTTGGGTTATAATCTTCCGCGGTTAAGCAGTTTTATTCTTACTCTTTGCCTTATTGGTATCCTTGTCATTATTGTGATTGACATTCTATTGGATCCTCACAAAAAGAACAAATTTTTGGCTTTGATTCATCCTTTAACTTATTTACAGTGGCTTTTCTTACCGGTATTCGGATTGCTTTTCGGATCTCTTCCCGGGCTGGAATCTCAAACACGATTGATGTTTGGAAAATATTTAGGCTATCGCGTGACAGAAAAAAAAGTATAACTACGAATTTACAATTAACAATTTACAATTTACAATGAAGTGGTGAAGTTCTTAAAAACACACTGGAAAATTTTATCAATTCTTTTTTTTATATTTTTACTTCGGGTTCCCTCATTTTTTGAACCGTACTGGTACGGAGATGAAGGGATTTACTTAGCCATCGGCCAGGCTCTTCAAAGAGGTGCGGTTCTTTACCGCGATATTTGGGACAACAAAACACCACTTTTATATTTTATATATGCCATAATCCCCACACTTTTGTGGGCAAAATTAACAGCCACAATTTTTGTCTTAGGAACGGCAACTTTTGTTTACAAAATCACAAAATATATCATAAAAGAAGATTCTTTTGCCTTACTCTCAATGACACTAACCGGAATTTTACTGTCTCTGCCCATTTTTGAAGGAACCATTGCCAACGCAGAACTTTATTTCACTTTACCAATTGCCGCTACCGCTTATTTATTACTACGTCATTCTGACCGCGTCCAGAATCTTCTTATTGGTTTTCTTTTCACCATCGCCTTCTTAATAAAAGTCCCGGCTGTTTTTGATTTTTTAGGGTTATTCCTGGCATATTTTTTAATTAAAAAAGACTTTAAACCATTTTTTATAATTGGAATAGTTTTTGTTACCATAATTGTTCCTATATTTTTTTATTTTCATTTAAATAACGGACTTGGGGATTTTATTACCGCCGCTTTTAAACAAAATTCCAGTTATATAGCCATTGATTCCGGTCCCCTTTCAAAATTGTCAAATCCTTTGTTCGTAAAAGCCTTTCTTCTTTTATTAGCCTTACTAGTTTCATTAGTTTTATTCATCAAAAAAAGAATTTCGTCAGAATTGCTTTTTCTGATATTCTGGTTTGGATTTTCTTTGTACGGAGCTTTGCTTTCCAACCGCCCATATTTACACTATTTATTACAAATCATCCCCCCAAGTATTATTTTATTATTTTATCTAATAAAAAAATTATTACCTCACGACGTCATCCTGGAGCGAAGCGATAGGATCTTTTTTTTAGATTCTATCGTTCGCTATGCTCACTCCAGAATGACGATAATTGTTGTATTTATTTTTTTAATATTTATATTTTTTTCTTTAATACGTATGTTCACCGGGGCTTTTGCCCTGGATGTCCGAAGTTACTATACCAACTGGTTTGATTATGTTTACGAAAGAAAAACTTGGGAACAATATGCCAATTATTTTGATGGGCGAACGGTAACAAATTATCAAATAGGAAATTATATTAAGAAAAATTCATTGGTTGACGATTCCATTTTTGTTTGGGGTGATAATGCTTTTATTTACGTTTTGTCTGAAAGAAAACCAGCAACAAAATTTATTCAGGCGCACCACTTGACCACTATCCCTAAAGAAAATTACGACTTCGTCGCCAACAAAATATTAACGGAAAAACCAAAAATTATTGTTATTACCAGACCTGTTAATTTTGACTACCCAAAACTGGAAGCACTCGTATCCAAAAATTATTCGCTTATTTCAACCTTCGGAGTAAATTTTGTGTATAAATTAAGATAATCCACCTTTAATAAATGTTCAGGGATATCTGAAATAAACCTACTAAGCAAATTCTCGCTTCTTACCCCAAAAAATAACCTCCGTCTGGTATAAATTAAAAACAATTTTTCTTTAGCCCTGGTTATTCCCACATAACAAAGGCGACGCTCTTCTTCCATTTCCAGTTTATCCATTAAACTCCGGCTATGGGGGAAAAGTCCCTCTTCCATCCCCACCATAAAAACCACGGGGAATTCCAAACCCTTGGCCGCATGTAAAGTCATCAAAGTGACGGCATTTTTATCGGTATGACGCCGACTCTCTTTCTCAACCAAAGCAACGTTTTCCAAAAAATCGGAAAGAACGGGAAATTCCTGGGCCACAGATCGCAACTCTTTAATATTTTCCAGTCTTGCCAAATCTTCCTCATTTTCCTGATCAAACATTTCTAAATAACCTGTTACTTTCAAAATTTCATCCAAAAGTCCCAAAGTGTCATTGCGAGGAGCCTGCGACGAAGCAATCTTCTTAAATTTTTCTAATCTTCCTTTTCCCAACTTCTCTGCACGGTTATACGAAACCGTGTCCTTTGAATTGTGTAAAAGTCGTAAATACGAAAGAATATCTTTTATCTCTTTTCTCTCATAAAATCTTGTCCCCCCAACCAAAACATAAGGAATTCCTTCGTGTAAAAAAGCTTCTTCTAAAACACGTGATTGAGCATTGGTTCTATAAAGAACAGCATAGTCAGAATAATTATCTGTAAGTTGTTTTACAATAAACGACGCTTCTTCCCGTTCATCACCCGCTTCGTGTAACACAATCTTTTCCCCGCCTTTTTTATCCGTCCAAAGTTTTAATATCGGATGAGAATTATTTTTAGAAATCACCCCAAAAGCCGCATCTAAAATTGTTTGAGTAGAACGGTAATTTTGTTCCAGATTAAATGTTTTAGTGTTTGGAAAATCTTTCTTAAAATTAAGCAAATTTCTATAATCTGCTCCCCGCCAAGAATAAATACTTTGAGAAAAATCTCCGACCACACAAATATTGGAATATTTTTTTGCCAAAAGTTTAGTTAACTCAAACTGGGCAAAATTAGTATCCTGAAATTCATCTACAAAAACATACCGCCATTTATTTTGATATTTTTCCAAAGTAACGGCAGATTTTTTAAAAAGTTTTACCGTTTCCATTATTAAGTCGTCAAAATCCAAGGCCTCATTTTCTTTTAATGCCTTGCTATACGAAAGATAAATCTGGGAAACAGTTTCTTGCCAAAAACCGCGGGCAAATTGAGGATATTCTAAAGCGCCGATCATTTGGTTTTTTGCCTGACTGATAGTAGCCAAAACAGCATTGGGATTGTAGTTTTTGGTTGACAAATCCATTTTTTTTAAAATATCTTTGATTAAATCGGCAGAATCGGAATCGTCATAAATTACAAAGTGGGGGCTTATGCCAATTTCCTTCCCATCTGCCCGCAAAATTTTTACACAGATACTATGAAATGTCCCCGCTAAAGGAGCGGCAACGTCATGCTGGAGCGAAGCGATAGCATCTGTTTTTGTGTTTACCAACAACTTTGCCATCCGCTCTTTCATCTCATTTGCTGCCTTGTTGGTAAAAGTTACCAATAATATACTCTCCGGTTCCACCTTTTTTTGGGAAATTAAATAAGCAACTTTATAAGTTAAAACACGCGTTTTTCCACTGCCGGCACCGGCAAGAATAAGCACCGGGCCGGAAACCATTTTAACCGCATCCAGTTGTTTATCGTTTAATCCTTTCAGAAATTCCTCCATCGCGTTAAAATGATACCATGGATCAGAAGTTTCTAATTGTTGCTAATTTAAAATTAAATCCTTTACCAAAATATGATTTCGCAGTTCCTGAAAATTTAGAAATCGCAATTGCGCCGCAATTTAACGATATCTCTTTGATTTTTAGTGGTTTTACCCGTGCCGCCCAAGATATTGGTGAGAGCGCTCAAAAATTAAAAGATCTGGGAGTTAAATATTGTTTGGTCGGACATTCCTATTACAGAAATAATTTTGGGGAAACAAACGAAATCGCTGAACAAAAAATAAAGCAACTCAAAAATGTCAATATTACTCCGATTCTTTGCGCCAGAAATTTAGATGAGATCCCGAAACAAGTTCGGGATGACACTTATATAATGTACGAGCCGGAAAGAGCTATCAGTTCAAATGGTCAATATCATCCGGAAACTCCGGAAAATATAAATAAAGTTTTAGATACTTTTCCTAAAAATACCAGATTTCTTTACGGTGGCAGTGTAAACGAAGAAAATTGTAAATTGTTAATTGTAAATTGTAAATTGGTCTCCGGTTTTGTCATCGGTCACGCTTCTCTTGACCCTTTTACTTTTGGACAAATTATAGATTCCGTTAGCAAACTTCAATGAAGCAAAAAATTCTGGCTATTTTAGTAGTAATTTTTTTTCTGGCAATCATTTTTTTTAGTCACCTAATTAAACCTGCTCCAAAAATTCAACCCTTTACTTTAAAAAATGATAACGGAAGAACTAATGTTTTACTTTTAGGCACCGGTGGTGGTCAACACGAAGGTCCGGATCTGACCGATACTTTAATTCTCGTTTCCGCCACTACTTCAGGGCAAATTACGATGATTTCTGTCCCCAGAGATATTTATATGGATTCCCTGGACAATAAAATTAATTCCGCCTATAACACCGGCGGACTTCCTTTAGTAAAAAGTGCTGTGGAACAAATTGTTGGGGTGCCTATTCACTATGTCCTGCGCGTTGATTTTTCCGCTTTTGAAAAAATTATTGACATCCTTGGTGGAATTGATGTCAATGCTCCGGCAGTTTTAGATGATTATGAATTCCCAGTAGTAGGAAAAGAGAATGATTTATGTAATGGTGATCCGGAATTAAAATGCCGCCTTGAATACCTTCATTTTGATGCCGGTTTACAAAAGATGGATGGAAAAACTGCATTAAGATATGTCCGCAGCCGTCATGCTATTGGAGATGAAGGGTCGGATTTTGCCAGAAGCGGCCGCCAGCAACTGGTATTAAAAGCCCTAAAAGATAAAGTGTTTTTATTCAGCAGCCTTATCAATCCTATAAAAATAAAATCTATTTATGATGAATTAAAAGCTAATATTGACACGGATTTTGATATTACCCAGCCAAATCAGTTGATCAACATAGGACTAAATTACCGTAATTCCCAAATTAAAAATGTTTATCTGGATTTAACTCTTTTAGATAATCCCCCAATTGATGAGAGGGGTTGGGTTCTTTTACCCAAAGGGGGCAATTGGAACGAGGTTCACAAATATATCAAATCGCAATTTTAAATGCATAAAACTTTTTCAGAAATAAAAACACAATTAAATTTAGGGTACAAGGTTTTGAAACTTGTATTTCAATCTTCCCCTCCCTGGGCCAGCTTTTACTTTGGAACAAATATTATTAACAGCATTACTCCAACTTTGAGCTTTTATATAGGAAAAATTCTTGTTGATGCGATTGTCGTAGCCATAAGAATCCCTTCCCAACAAAACATTGTTTTAATAATTCAAATTGTGGCTCTCGGTTTGGGAGTTAATCTTCTAAATTCTTTTTTTGGTTCTCTTGCCAGCCACGGATACAACGTGATGAAAGATTTGCTTAATAAACACGCCATAAATAAAGTTTTGATAAAATCCGCCGAGCTTGATTTATCTTATTTTGAAAATCCCAAATTTCACGACCAACTGGAAAAAGTCCAAAGGGAAATCGGTTACCGTCCTCCCCAGGCAATGGATATTGTGGTGGAAGGTACAAGTTCTTTTATTGGCATAATCTCCCTTTCGTTTCTTTTGTTTCGTTTGGCTTTTTGGGCCCCGATTATTTTAGTTCTCCTTTCCGTACCCCGTCTTTTGTACCGCCTGAAATTTACATACTATACTTATTCAATTACTGATAACCGCAGCCCTTTAAGCCGAAAAGTCAGCCAAATTATTTGGCTCTTGACCAGAAAAGATAACGCTTGTGAAGTAAAGATACTAAATCTCAAAGATTATTTCGTAGGAATTTATAATAAATTAAATGACGGTTTCATAGCAGAAAACAGAGAATTATCACAGAAACAAGGAATTTATGGATTTCTTCTTGACCTTTTGGGCAGTATTTCTTATAGCGCTCTTTATTTGTTTACGGCCATGCAAACCATTTATTCAAAGATTACTTTGGGAGATCTGACAATGTTTACCGGAACAATCAGGCAATACCAAAGCTCTCTCCAGGGTATTTTCGCCTACCTTGCCCGGTTTTATGAATGTAATCTTTTCCTCCAACACTATTTTGCTTTTGTGGAATTAAAACCAAATATTATAAATGCCGGTAATCCTCAAAAAATTGACAGCACTAAACCTTTACATATTGAATTTAAAAACGTTTCGTTTGGTTATTCTCCGGAAAAATTAATTCTTAAAAAAATTAATCTCACAATTTCTGATGCCAAAAATATTGCTTTGGTAGGGGAAAACGGCGCCGGTAAAACTACTCTTATTAAACTTTTGTTGCGTCTTTATGACGTTACTTCCGGTGAAATTTTAATAAACGGTATAGATATAAAACAAATTAACCTGGAAAATTTACGGCAGAACCTTGGAGTCATTTTTCAGGACTTTATGAAATATGAAATGACGGTTAAAGAAAACATTGCCTTTGGGGATATTGGCAGACTTGCCGATTTAAAAGGGATAAAAGCCGCCGCTCATCTCTCCGGCGCCCACGAATTTATTGAAAAATTTAAAGGGAAATATAACACCATGCTTGGAAAATATTTTGAAAAAGGAGAGGAACTTTCCGGCGGACAATGGCAAAAAATTGCTTTGGCAAGAGCGTTTTTCAAAGAAGCCCCAATTTTAATTTTGGACGAACCAACATCTGCCCTGGATCCAAAAAGTGAATATGACGTTTTTCGCAATCTCATATCCCACACCTCCCACAAATCCCTCATTCTCATTTCCCATCGCTTCTCTACTGTCCGCATTGCAGATAAAATTATTGTGATGCACAAAGGGGAAATTGAAGCGCAAGGCTCTCATGAGGAATTGATGGCTCAAAATGGACGTTACGCCAAACTCTACCAAATGCAGGCGAAGTGGTATAAATAAAAATATTTCTCTATTGACAAATAGTATACCTTTGTATACACTTTAGCACACCATGAGTTATGCAGTTG
>CAYHYP010000034.1:0-4118 GCA_964360925.1 uncultured Gammaproteobacteria bacterium
TAATTAATGCATTGAGTATACCATTGCGCTACAATAAGATTATGGACTTAAAATTACTTATCCCCACCGGATATGTTCCGCCAGTAACAACGAAAGAGGATTTTGACGAATACGAGAAATTCCGTCTGACAAATGGAGTAAAACCGCTTTTTGACGGATACGAACTTTATTACACTAACCCCGATGTCATTACTTCCGAAATTATAAACTTTTCTCCCGTTGCCAAAAAAATCAAAGTTGTTCACTGTCCTCTTACAAAATTAAAATCCGGGGGATTTATTAACAAAATGTTGCAATTGGTTATTTTCCGTTATCATCCGCAGGATTTTTACAAAACGGCGCGGCGTTCCTTTATTTTTGGCAAAGAAATCGGGGCTAAACAAATTCTTTTCCATACCACCGATTTGGATTTACAAAAACCGCAGGAATCCATTGATTTTTTGTTAGCTTTACAAAAAGAATTTTCTCTGGAAGCTACGATAGAAATTCCTCACTTGGCTCATGTATTGGCAATCGCCAAGTATTTTTGTTTATTGGAAAAGTCCGGAGAACCGCAAAAATGGCTTTATGTCCCCAGTGTTTTCATCCAAAAATTTCCCCGGATAAAAATCACTTTTGATAATTGTTACACCGAATCAAGCGGACTTGATATTGTTTCTGAATGGGATAAAGTTTCAAACAATGTTTCCCATATTCATTTCAGCGCTTATTCCCGCGGTAAACCGGCACACTTGACTCCGAATCTTAAAGATCATTCTCATCTGGTTACTTTTTTACAACACGTTAAAAAAACTTCATTTAATAATGAATTAACCCTGGAGATCAGCCCGTTTCAAACTTTTTCCGAACAATTGGTAAATTATATTTTTACTCTTACCGCTCTATTTAGTTTTCCTTTGTTCAAAAAACAACAAATTTCAAACGCTTTACGTCACCTTAATTCTACTATCAACTTCATCCGGAAAATATGATAGAGATGCTGAAACAAGTTCAGCATGACACAATCACAAGTTCAGCATGACACAATCACAAGTTCAGCATGACACTTATTTTTCTTTATCTTTTTTGGAATTGTAGTTATTTATGGCTTTTTTGAGGCCTTCGTCAGCCAGTACGGAGCAGTGAATTTTAATCGGCGGTAATCCACCTAAAGCATCTATTATAGTTTTTTTGCTGATTTTCCGGGCTTCTTTTAGAGATTTTCCCTTGACCAACACTGTCATCATACTGGATGTGGCAATTGCCGCCCCACAACCCAAAGTTTGAAACTTAACATCTTTTATGTAATCACCTTTGGTATTTTTTCCCACCTTGATATAAAACTTCATAATATCCCCACAGACAGGATTTCCCACAGTGGCTTCCCCAGACGGATTTTTAATTATCCCCACGTTTTTAGGATGGTTAAAATGCTTTAAAACTTCCGGTGAATATAATTTGCAAAAAATATCGTTCATAATTTTGGTGCCATGGCTCTTAAATCTTTGACGATTTTTGGAAATACTTTAAGAACATAATTAATATCGCTTTCCATTGTATCTTTTCCCAAAGAAAAACGTATAGACCCATGAGAAATTTCCGGCGGGTATCCCATGGCGGTTAAAACATGAGAGGCAGACAGTTCACTGGAAGTACACGCTGATCCGGTGGAAATAATAATCCCTAATGAAGAAAGTCGCAACACCATCGCTTCCCCTTCTACCCCTTCAACTATAAATGAAGCAATGTGGGGCGCTCTTTTGGCAGGATGGCCCGTAAGAATTACCCCGTTTATTTTTAAAATTCCTTTAATTAGTTTATCCCTTAAAAAAGAAGTTTTTGTCTTTTTTGTATCAATCAATTCCATAGCCTTTCCCAAACCGACGATTGAAGGAACATTTTCCGTCCCTGCCCGCATTCTGTTTTCCTGACTTCCCCCATCCATTTGCCGAACTAATGGAGTACCCAAACGGGCATATAAAACCCCAACTCCTTTGGGGGCATAAATTTTATGACCGGTTAAAGACAGAAAATCCACACCAAGATTTTTTACCCGGCAATCCAAATAAGAAACGGCTTGGGTAGCATCCGTATGGAAATATATTTTTTGTTTTCTGCTTTTATTTATATCTTTTATAAACGCTCCTATTTCTTTTATCGGTTGGATTGTCCCCACTTCATTATTGACATACATGACGGAAATTAGCGCTGTTTGGGGAGTGATTGCTTTTTTCAAATCATTGATATCAATTTCTCCGTATTTATTTACTTTAAGATAGGTAGTTTTTTTATCCAGATGTTTTATTGTTTCCAGAACTGCTTTATGTTCAATAGAAGTAGTAATTATGTGAGCCTTTTTCATGTTCTCCATAAGCCCCTTGTGAGATAAATTTATAGATTCAGTCGCTCCACTGCTAAAAATTATTTCCCCGGAATCTGCTCCTAAAAAATCTGCCACCTTTTGCCTGGCATTTTCCAATACCGCTCTGGCTTCAAGCCCCAAACTATGATATTCGGAAGGATTACCGAATTTCTTTGAAAAAAACGGCTTCATTACCGTAAATACTCTTGGATCTACCGGTGTAGTGGCACTATTATCAAGATATATCAATTTCATATTTTTCTATCGTAATATCGTAGTATATATAAACGGTAAAAAATTGCCAGAGTGTCCATAAACACGCCATAAATTGTTTTTAAGGAAGCGGCATGGGTTAAATCCTCAAAGCGGTATTTTAATTTTATGGGAGCTTCATAAATTCTGGTAAAACCAAAATGGCGGGAAACAGCCAACATTTCCAGATCAAAGGCATATTGCTTAATTAAAAGACGAGGTAAAATTTTCAGAAGAACTTTTTTTTTAAAAATTTTTAAACCCGCCTGGGTATCCTTAACGTTCAGATAAAATAATATCCAAACAATAAACTGATAGCCGACGCTTAAAATCCGACGAGACCAGGGATAAATTACCACAGAAGCCGGATGTCTTTTTGAGGCTACTATAATATCGGCGTTATACCATTCCATATGTTCCAATAACATAGAAATACCATTGGGGTCTATCTCCATTCCCGAATCTATAAAAGCCACATAATCACCGGTAGCTTTCCCCATTCCATACCTAACAGCATACCCCTTACCTTGATTTTTCATATAAACCGTAGTCTTTATGTGTTGTGGAAGAAAAGTTTTTTTGATTGCCCGGTATGCACCATCTTCCCACCCATCCACCACTACAATCAATTCATATGGGTAACGTATTTGTGAAAGGGCTTTATCAATTCTTTTTATATCCCGGACAATGGTTTTTGCCTGACGGTAGACAGGAATAATGACGGAAAGTTTATGTGACGGCATACTAAGGTAGAAACTACCACAAAATAGAGAAAACTTACAGAGACATTTATCCAAATCAGTTGACTTATGGAACCGTGAAATAAAATCATAAGAATTCCGGCAAAAGCGGAGAGACAAAAAAGAAGCCACATTGGCCGGAAATAAGATATGGCAAGCAAAAAGTGGGTAAGAACAGAATTAATGCTAAAAATAGTCATAAAAAGACTGTATGTCCCTAAATAAGAAGCACCATTTAAATACTTACCATCAAAAAGAGTATTTAAAATAAATACTGGAAACATAATAAAAATAAAACCTATTAAACTTCCAACGCCAAAAACCATCGCTAAACTACCCAATAAAGGAAGAACATGGGAAGTGCCATTAGCCGCCCGAGCAGAAATCAAGGGAAACATAACGGAAATAACCGGGCCTATGGCATAATAAATGATTTTTCCTAGAACGGCAACAGCGGCAAATTCACCGGAAACGGACTCGCTAAAAAAATGCCGTGCTAAAATTACATCTACAGTCAAAAATAAGGTTATAGCCAACGAAGCAAAAAGAGTCGGGAAGAAAGTTTCTTTTAGAATATCCTTAGGTATTTTTTTTGTTTCTTTTACATTTTTAAAAATATTTCTTAATTCAATAAAACTTAATGCAAAGGCTACTAGTGTCCCCAAAAGTGGACCCAAAAAAGCCCCTGAAAGTTGGAAATTCAGAAAAACGAGAATAACAGAAGTGATAAGTTTTATGGTAGTTCCGGTAATGCCGTTAATTGCCAAAAAACCAAAAGAAAGAGT